>NZ_DAOQZV010000073.1:0-13532 GCF_035343835.1 Nostocoides sp.
CTGGCCGATGGCGCGCGCCGTGCCGCGCCCGGTCGCGCGCGCACCGCGTCCAAGGGCCCGGCCGACGGTACGCATTCGTTCGCGGCGGGCGAGGGGCTCGGTGTCCTGATCCGTCCACTCGTCATACGTGCCGTCCGCGACGGTGTCGTCGCGCAGGTGCCGGTCGTCGTGCCGCGGCGCAGGGTCGCCGCGCCACCCGCGAGGCGGGGGCGGCGGAGGCGTCGGTCGGGCCACGGTCTCATCCTGACAAATCCCGCCGACAACCCCAAGGATTCGGCGCGGACGACTCGTGCTCGATGTGGCGCGACGGGTCACCTGGCAGGCTGGGGGAGTGACGAGCGAGCGCAATGTTCTGGGCGGGCCATTGCAGGAGTGCGGCCTGGATCCGGTGACCGGCTACTACCGCGACGGCAGCTGCAACTGCGGACCGGACGATCTCGGTCGCCATGCCGTGTGCGCCGTGATGACCGAGGACTTCCTCGCGCACCAGGCCGGCGTGGGCAACGACCTGGTCACGCCCCGTCCCGAATGGCACTTCCCCGGTCTGCGCCCTGGGGATCGCTGGTGCGTGGTCGCCGCCCGCTGGCTGCAGGCGCATCAGGACGGGGCCGCGGCACCGGTCGTGCTCGCGGCCACTAATGAGCGAGCCCTCGAGATCATCGACCTCGCCATCCTCCAGCGGTATGCCGTCGACGTCCCCGACGATCCCTCCGCCCTCCTCGACCACCCGCAAGCCTGACCCCCCAAGCAGCCCCGCGCTCCGCCCGTCGAGCGGACAAATCCAGAACGTCGAGAGGACGATTCAGGCCGTCGAGTTGGGGCTGGGCGCGCCCGCTGACGAGTTCTGTTCACATCGCCATGCCGGGGAGTGTCCGCTGGTCACCACGCGGCCGGTGGACCGGTGCGGTCTCAGAGTGTGACCGTGCCCCGGATCAGCGTGCGGGTCGAGCCGCCGATCCAGACGTCCTCGCCAAGCGCCTCGACGTAGACCCGGCCATCGCGTCCGAGCGCGGTGCCCTGGCGCGCGACATACTGGCTCGGCAGCCGGCCGGCGCTGATCAGCCATTGGGCGATCCCGGCGTTCAGGCTGCCGGTCACCGGGTCCTCCTCGAGCCCCTGGCCGTCGCTGAAGAAGGCTCGCACTTCGACATCCGCCGGCCCGCCGCCGTCATGGCGGCCGACCACGCCGAAAGAGATCCCGCGGGCCAGCACCGGGTCGGGATCAAGGGCGAGCACGGCCGCGGCGGACGTCAGTTCCAGACCGATCCAGGCCGGCCCGTTCTGGATCCATTCGGCGGCGAGCACGTCACCAGGTGCCAGCGCGCACGCCCGTCCGATCCGCGCCAGCACGTCGTGATCCACCGGTCCGGTGCGGGTCAGTGGTGGCGCGGCGAACGCCATTCGCTCACCCCGGCGCACCGGCACCAGCCCGGCCCCACACTCTTGGATCACCACACCGTCCGTCTGGGGCACACCGCCGGCCTCGAGCCAGGCGTGGGCGGTTCCCAGGGTGGGGTGACCGGCGAAAGGGAGTTCCTTGCCGGTCGTGAAGATGCGCACGCAATAGTCCGCGTCGGGATGCGTGGGCGGGAGCAGGAAAGTCGTCTCGGAGAGATTGGTCCAGTTGGCGAAGGCCGCCATTTGCGCGTCGGTCAGGTCATCCGCGTCATGCACGACCGCAAGCGGATTGCCGCGCAGGCCCGCCGAACCGAATACGTCGATTTGACGAAAGTCCATGACCCGCAACCCTACCCACGCTTCAGAACTCGGGCTCTAGAGTTTCCGGGTGCTCCGGAGTCGGCAGTGGCCGGCGCGCGGCGAGCAGATGCCAGGTCCACAGCGCTAGGCACCCGGCGCACAGGACCACGGCAGCAATCGCAAAATCCCGCACCGCTCCGGCAAGCGAGGGCACGAGCCAAGCGGTGACGGACGCATTGAAGATCAGACCCTGGCAGGCGCCTAGCGAGGCCGCAGCGCCGCGGTTGGCGGGGAAGAGATCGAGAAGGGAGAGTTGTGTTGTCGGGTAGGCCACGCACGCACCGAAGGTCATCACCGACGGCGCGATGATCGCGCTGGGCAAGGTGGCAGCACTCGGCAGGTTCGCCAGCGCCACCCCGAGGAGCGCCCCCAGGGCGGTGATCCCGAAGCCGATGCTGATGATCGCCCGGCCACCGACCCGCCCCGCGGTCCGCCCGCTGACCCACGACCCCAGGATCACGCCCGCCACCATCGGGAAGAAGAGCACCCAGTAGTCGCTCTCCCCGCGGCCGAGCAGACCGGCAACGTAGATAGCGGCGCCACCGATATAGATGAACCACGACGCCTGCGCCAGCAGCGCCGCCCAGGCCAGCCGCTGGTAGGCCAGATCACGGGCGACTCGGCCAAGCGGCTGCAGCACCCCGCCGATCGACAGCGAGGTGCGCCGGCTCGCCGGGTGGGTCTCCGGAAGGAGGAGGGTCACCGCCGAGATCAGCGCGAGCGCGATCCCGGCCTGGAAGACGAAGATCACCGGCCAGCGGCCGGTCTGCAGCAGTGCGCCGCCGACGACCGGGGCGATCGCGGGGGCCAGGCCGAAGATCATGGCCACGCGGCTCATCAATCGCTGCGCCTCGGCGCCCTCGAAAAGGTCGCGGATGATCGTCCGGCTGACGATGACACCGCCGCCGGCGGAGATGCCTTGGGCCACCCGGCAGAGCAGCAAGACCGCCAGGTTGGGAGCGAAGGCCGCTGCGAGAGAGGCGATCCCGTATGCCGTGACCCCTGCGAGCATCACCGGCTTGCGTCCCAGCGCGTCCGAGATCGGCCCGTGGAAGACGCTCATCGCGCCGAAGGCGAACAGATAGGCGCTGACGACGAGCTGCATCTGCGCCGCGCCGACCCCGAAGTCCGCGCCCATCTGTGGGAAGGCCGGAAAGGGTGCATCGATGCTGAACGGACCGAGCGTCGCGAGCCCGGCAAGCACCAGCGGAATCACGATCGTCGCTCGTCGACGCGGCAACGATGTGGCGGCGCTCACATCGCGCCTGCCGGCCGATGGGCGCGGAGGGGAGCGGACGGCATGCGGCAAGCATGGCAAGGTGCGCTGCGCGAAGCCTTCCCTGTCCGGCGCCGGATTGACATCATGGTCACGTGAGGGAGGTGGCACCGATGAAGGCAGGACTCGGCACGGCCCTGCTGACCCTGGGCGCGACCTGCACCGCTCTGACCGCAGCAGGCGGGGCCGCTCAGGGCGCCAGCCCGCATGAGGGTGAGCCCGGACTCGACATCCAGGTCGTCGCGAGCGGGCTGGACATCCCCTGGGATCTCGACTTCATCGACGCGACGCATTATCTGCTCACCGAACGCCCCGGCCGGCTGTGGCTCGGGTCGACCGCGCCCGGCAGCACCTTGCAGAGGGTGTCGGCGCCGCTGGGGGACCTGAATCTCGCCAAACCGGGGGGCCTGATGGGCCTGGTCGTGGATCCCGGCTTCGCGACCAATCGCCTCTTCTACACCTGTCAGACCCACAAGGCGCCGAATGACGTCCGCGTCGTGCGCTGGCGCCTCAACGCTGCCGGGACCGTCGCGTCGCGGGTGGGCGCGCCCGTCATCGCGGGCATACCGTTCGGCCAACCGCATTTCGGCTGCCGACTGCTCAACGCCCCGGACGGCTCGTTGATGATCGGCACCGGCGACGCGGGCCAGGCGGGCGCTCCGCAGAATCGCGACAGCCTGGCCGGCAAGATCCTGCGCGTGCGCCGCTCGGGCGCCGTCCCCGCCGGCAACCCGTGGGCGAGCGCGACCACGCCGCGTCGCTTCGTGTGGAACTACGGGCACCGAAATGTCCAAGGCCTTGCTCTCCGGCCGGGCACGACGCAGATCTTCAATGCTGAGCACGGGCCGGACTGGGACGACGAGGTCAACCAGGTCAAGAAGGCGGCGAACTACGGCTGGAACCCCGTCGACCCGTCCGGGGCTCCCGGCTATTACCAGCAGGTCCCGATGACCGACCTCGTGAAATTTCCGAAAGCCATTGCGGCCGTGTGGTCCTCGGGGGTGCCGACGCTCGCAACCAGTGGGATGAGTTTTGTCACTGGTGCCGCTTGGGGGGCGTATGACGGTCAGGCTTTCGTCGCGCAACTCAAGGGCTCGGCCGTGCTCACCTTGACGATGGATGCTGCCGGCGCCGTCACGGCAGTGGGCTCGGTGCCCGAGCTGGCCGGGACGTATGGCCGCCTGCGCACCATCCGCCAGGCACCGGACGGTGCGCTCTACATCCTGACCTCGAACGGCAGCGCGAGCGATGTCGTGCTGCGGGTGACCCCGGTCGCGCCCTGAAAGGTCGAACCCTAGGCCGTGGTGACGAAACCATGGGTGCGACCTTCAGGGCGCCGCGACCTATTTGGGGGGCTGGGTGGTGCCGTTCCAGGTGTTGCCCTGCTTGGCCCAGTAGCCCGCGACATACGCGCCGAGGTTGATATAACCGAAGCTGTTGTTGGTGAACTTGCTCCCGCCGATGGCGCCGATCGACAGCCCGGCGGCCCCCCTGCGTCCCCCGATGGCCTTGTTGCCGTCGACGATCGAATACCAGGTGCTGGTGTCCTTGCTGGGCAGCTTGAGGACGGCGTCCTTCATGCGGAAGCCGAAGCCGAGGATCTTGAAGTTGCTGGCCACATTGTTGCGCCAGGTGTTGCCCCAGCCGGACATCTCGTCGTTGTAACCGATGGGGGCGTTGACGACGTTGTTGTTCTCGAAGAGGTTGTAGCTCGCGTCGACATCGGTGGCGATGCCGCGGCCGTCATCGCCCAGGTCGTGGACATAGTTGTTGGCCACGTGGTTGTAGTTGGAGGCCGTGCCGAGGCGGATGCCCTCCTGCATGAAGTGGCTGCCTGCCGAGTCCGCGATGTGCGAGACGTCGTTGCCGGTGATCTCCCAGAAGTTGCTGAAGGTGATGATCCAGACGCCTGGGCCGGTGCCGCAGGCGACGTTGGTGATGGTGTTGTCCTTGATGGCCCCGAAGCGGGCAAAGCTGGCGTGAATGCCCCGGCCGGACATTTTGTTGCCGGTGATCTCGATGTGGTCGGAGGGGTTGAGTCCGCGCCCGAGCACCTTGGAGAGATAACTGACCGCATCCTTGGCCCCCGTGGGGTCGTATTTGAAGGTGCCGGGGACCTTGCGGCGAGGCTCCCAGACGTGCGCGTCGACGAGATCGTCGTGCCAGGTGTAGACCTCGTAAGCGCCGCCGCCATTGATGTAGACGCCGTTGACGATGGTCAGCTTGCTTAAATTCCAGTAGTCGGAGCCAGCTTGGATCAAGATCGTGCGGTTGGGAGAGGGCTTGCGGTTGTCGCAGCTCTCGGTGGGCTGGGTGGAAGTGACGATGACCTCGCCGTCACCGGCCGAGGTGATGGTGATCGGCAGCCCGGGCTTTCCCGACTTACGGATGATCAACTGCTGGGAGTAGGTCCCCTTGTGCACCCGAATTGTCGTGCCGGGAGTGGCCTTGTTGATGGCCGCCTGGATGGTCTTCAAGGGCGCGGCCGCGGTGCCGGGGTTCGTGTCCTTGCCGGTCACCGCGACGTCGATGGTCGTCCCGGCGGCGGTGGCGGGTGCGGGCTGGAGAGCGAGCGCAGCCATGCCGAGGACCGGCAGGCTGGCGAGCATGTTTCGGGCGGTCATGTGGTGGTCCCCCAAGGTCGATCGGTCGGCTGAACTGCGGAGTTTCCGGGCAACCTACCGGAGAACGGGCCCTGTGGTCGATGCTTGATGTCCCGCGGCCAGGTGAACGCGATGGCCAAGTCGTAGCTTCTCCACAGCTTCGTGACAGTTTGGGCGCGCAGAGTTCAGCTCACGTCGGGGCGCCTGGGCGCCCACATTCGATCACGAGGAGTGCATCACCATGGCATCCAAGCGGGCCAATCTGACCGCCGTCACCGTCGGCGCTGCCGGGCTCTTGCTGGCCGGCGGCGGCGCCATCGCGTATGCCGCGTCGTCGGATTCCACGCCCAATACGACGTCTACGTCCGCGCCCTCCGGCTCCACGTCGGGCAGCGAGGGCGGCACCACCGGCACGTCCGCGCCCTCCGGCTCCACGTCGGGCAGCGAGGGCGGCACCACCGGCAAGCAGGACTTCCGCGGGATGGGCGGGCACGCTCATACGCCGGTGACGGGTGCGGAGTTGACGAAGGTGACCGACGCGATCAAGGCGAAGGATTCGGCCGTCACGGTTGCGGGCGTGCAGAAGGATGAGGACGGGTCGTATGACGCGTTCGGCACGAAGGCGGGTGCGCCGGTGCGTGTCCAGGTGTCGGCGGATCTGAAGACGATCACCGTCGAGACCGGCATGGGCCGTGGTCCTGGCGGGATGGGCGGGCACGCTCATACGCCGGTGACGGGTGCGGAGTTGACGAAGGTGACCGACGCGATCAAGGCGAAGGATTCGGCCGTCACGGTTGCGGGCGTGCAGAAGGATGAGGACGGGTCGTATGACGCGTTCGGCACGAAGGCGGGTGCGCCGGTGCGTGTCCAGGTGTCGGCGGATCTGAAGACGATCACCGTCGAGACCGGCATGGGCCGTGGTCCTGGCGGGATGGGCGGCCACCACGGCATGGATGGCGATCACGGCATGGCTGGACAGCCCGGGATGGATGGCCAGAGCGGCACCGGCCAGGGCGGCGTCACCGACCCGCGCCTACCCGGGTCCACGGCGTCGCCGACCAACTGAGGATCGCGACCTCGCCCTCGGCACGGCTGACTCCGCGTTGGTGCGGCACAGTGGGTGGGTGCCGACTCTCGCCGACCAATTCCGCCAGCATTTTGGGCACCGCGAGCACCTCTACGGCGTCCTACTCGACCACCTGGCCGACGACCTGGACGCCGGTGGCGTCACGGCCCTGATCTGCCGCGATGTCGTCGGCACCGCGAGTCGGGGCGATGCGGTGCAATTGCGCCTCCTGGCCGGGCTCTTCCGCATCGTGCTGCGCGGTGAGGCGCCCCCACTCGCGGCGTTCTATCCGAGTCTTGGTGGGGCCGCCCCGGCCGACAGCGTCTGGCCGGTCGCGGAGCCCGTGCTGCTCGCGCACGTCGAGGAGCTGCGTGCGGCGCTGGCGATCCCGCCGCAGACCAATGAGGTCGGCCGGTCAGCGGTGCTCGCCATCGGCCTGTTCGCGGCGGTCCGGGTGAGCGGGATCAGGCGCGTGCGGCTGCTCGAGCCCGGCGCGTCAGCGGGCCTGAACCTCAATGTCGACCGATATCGCATCACCGGACCGGGCTGGGCGTGGGGATCGCCATCGAGTCCGTTGGTGCTCGACACGCAGGCGGCCGACGCCGGGCCGGTCGACCTGGAGATCGTCGAGCGGCGCGGTTGTGACCTCGATCCCGTCGCTGCCTCGACCCCGGAGGGCGCGCGCTATCTGACGTCCTTCGTGTGGCCCTTCGACCTCGCGCGGCACGAGCGCTTGGCGGCGGCGCTGGACATCGGGCGAGCCCACCCCGTGGCCGTCGACCTTGCCGGTGCGTCCGCGTGGTTGGCATCTCAACTGGCGCAGCCCCGAGGCGACGTCCTGACGGTCGTCTGGCAATCGATCACCGAACAGTATTGGCCCGCAGCGGAATCCGCTGCAGTCCGCGAGGTTGTCGCGTCCGCACGAGCCCGTATGCCGTTGGCCCACCTGACGATGGAGGGTGTGCCGCCGCGCCAGACGGGAGGCGGCTACGACATCTCCACCCATGGGCCCGAGCTGCGCCTCGACGGCCGGCTGATCGCCCGTAGCCACCACCACGGCCCGCCCGTGCTTCTCCTGCCCGAGCCCCGAGCGGTCGGCGGAAGCAAGGGTCACCTCGGCTGATTTCGATACCCCATGAGGTATAGCGTCGAGGTATGGCCACACTGGTGATCCTGGGGGCCGGAACAGCCGGCACGATGCTTGCGAACCTTCTTCAGCGCCGCCTCGGTGCGGATGACTCGATCACCGTCGTCGACCGCGACGATGCGCATCACTACCAGCCCGGCTATCTCTTCATTCCCTTCGGCAAGTCCACGCCGGAGCGCGTCGTGCGATCCCGACGCGGCCAACTTGCCGACGGTGTGACCTTCGTCGAAGGCGCGGTGACACGCGTGGACCCCGAGCGGCGCGCGGTGTCGCTCGCCGACGGGCGGGAGCTGGCATACGACTGGCTGGTCATCGCGTCCGGCACCTCGCCTCGGCCTGAGCAGACTCCCGGGTTGGCGGACGAGAAGATCTGGCGGACAAGGGCATTCGACTTCTACACACTCGCCGGTTCGACCGCGCTGCGTCAGGCGCTTGCCGACTTCGACGGTGGCCGGCTGTTGGTGCACATCAGCGAGATGCCGATCAAGTGCCCGGTTGCGCCTCTGGAGTTTGCTCTTCTGGCAGACGACTACTTCCGCGGTCGCCGCATTCGCCACAAGGTCGACATCACGTATGTCACTCCGCTCGACGGTGCCTTCACCAAGCCGGTCGCGTCGAAGCGGCTCGGCGGGCTGTTGGAGGATCGCAGCATCCGGCTGGCCACCGACTTCGCGATCGAGCGTGTCGACCCCGAAGCGCCGGCGCTGGTCGGGTTCGACGGCCGGCGGCTGCCCTTCGACCTGCTCGTCACCGTCCCGGTCAACATGGGGGCGCAGTTCGTCATCGACTCCGGCCTCGGTGATGATCTCGGCTTCGTCCCGGTCGACAAGCACACCCTGCAGTCGTCCGCGCACGAGCGGATCTTCGCGATCGGCGACGCCACCAATGTCCCGACGTCGAAGGCGGGGGCAGTGGCACACTTCGAAGCCGAGCATGTCGTCGACAATCTGGTCGCGGCCATGGCCGGCCGGCCCCTGACGAGTCATTACGACGGGCACGCCAACTGCTTCGTCGAATCCGGGCGCGGCAAGGCGATGCTGCTCGACTTCAACTACGACACCGAGCCGCTGACGGGGGTCTTCCCCTATCCACCGGTGGGCCCGCTGACCCTGCTCGGTGAGTCGCGACGCAACCACCTCGGCAAGCTCGCCTTCGAGAAGATCTATTGGAATCTCCTGCTGCCCGGGCGCCCGCTTCCCGTCCCCAACGCGATGTCGATGGCCGGCAAGGTCCCGGCCGGAAAGGCCTGACCACGATGCCCACCAACACCATCGAGGGCTACACCTTCGCCGTCAACGACGAGGGCTTCTTTACCGATCGCACGCAGTGGAGTGAGCCACTTGCGTCGGTCCTCGCCGAACTCGTCGGGATTGAACACTTGACCGAGAAGCACTGGGCGCCATTGCATTTCATGCGCGATGACGCCGCCAAAACCGGCGTGACCCCGACCCTGCGCCGGATGCAGGCCGTCGGTGGCTTCGACGTCAAGGACCTCTTTGCCCTCTTCCCCGGCAAGCCCGCCAAGAAGATGGCCTATCTCGCCGGCCTGCCCAAGCCGGTCGGCTGCGTCTGATCGTCAAGGACCCACGATGCGCACCATTCCCGACGGCTTCATCCTCCCCGACTTCGGCGGCCACCCCGCGGCTCCGGTCGCGAGCGACGTGCCGAGCACGTATGCCGCCCCCGCCGCCCCGACCGGCCCGCGCAAGCTCGCCCTGATCTGCTCCAAGGGCAACCTCGACATGGCCTATCCCGGCCTGATCCTCGGCAACGCCGCCGCGGGTGAGGGCGTGGAGGTGCACATCTTCTTCACCTTCTGGGGCCTGGACATCATCAACAAGAAGACCAATGCCGACCTGAAGTTCACGATGTTGGGCAATACGGCGATGCACATGGCCGAGCTCGGCTACCTGCGCCCCGGCTTGGAGCACAAGTCGATGCCGCAACTGATGGGCCAGCTGCCCGGCATGACGGCAATCGCCACCAAGATGATGAAGAAGCAGATGGCCGACTTGGAGATCCCGGACGTCCCGGAGTTCCTCGACCTGCTCGAAGCGGCCGGGGTGCACATGTATGCCTGCAAGCTCTCCTTCGACATGATGAAGATGCTCGAAGCTGATCTGCACCCGGGCGTCGAGGGCGTCATCAGCGCTGCCGACTTCATCGAGATCAGCGCCGGCGCCCAGACCATCTTCGTCTGACTCCCTCCCCGCTCCCGCCCCCCACCGACCATGAGGGGGTGCGCAGGCCGGTTGGGTCAGCCAACCGGTGCCAGGTCCGCAGTCTTCGCCGCAGCCCTAGGCTTTTCGTCCGCGAGTTGCGCGGTCAGGCCTGCTCCTTCGACGTCCACATTCGGCACCACCCGGTCGAGCCACTTCGGCATCCACCAGGCCCGCTCACCGAGCAGGTGCATGATCGCGGGGGTCAGCGTCATCCGGACCAGGACGGCGTCGACGATGACACCGACGGCCAGGCTCAGGCCGATCGGCCGGATCATCGTCAGGTGGGAGAAGACGAAGCCGCCAAACACCGAGAACATGATCAGCGCCGCGGCCGTGACGACCTTCGCGCCGTGCAGGAAGCCGGTGCGCACGGCGCGCCGCGCGGGCTCCCCGTGGACGTGCGCCTCGCGCATGCCCGACACCATGAACATCTGGTAGTCCATCGCCAGGCCGAAAAGCACGCCGATGAGGATGATGGGGGTGAACGACATGATCGGCCCGGGCTGACTCACGCCGAAAACGTTTGCCAGCCAACCCCATTGGTAGACAGCGACGGTGACGCCGAAGGCGGCAGCCACGCTCAGGAGGAAGCCGGCGGTCGCGATGACCGGCACCAGGACCGAGCGGAAGACCAGGAGCAGGATGACCAGCGAGAGCCCGACAACGGTCGCGAGGTAGCCGGGGAGTGCGTTGGCCAGCCGCTGGGAGATCTCGATGTTCGCGACGGTCTGACCGGTGATGCCGATCGTGCTGCCGGTCTCGTCGCCGATGAAGGCCAGCCGCTCGGAGAGGGCATGAACGGTCTCGACGGTCTCCGCATCGGCCGGCCCGGAGGTGGGGACGACCTGAAGTGCGATGACCGATTTGTCGTCGGACACGCCGGCGACGGCAACGCTGCGCACGCCCGTGACGCCGGCCAGGCGAGTCGCCAGCTCACTTTCGGTGGCCCGCAGCGCCTCGTCGGTCGTGGCCGGCGCGTCCAGCGTCGCCACAGCGAGGATCGGCCCGTTCATCCCCTTGCCGAACTCCGATCCGACTCTCTGATAGGTGGCGTAGGCCGTGCTGGTGCGGGGCTCGGTCCCGCCGTCCGGCAGGCCGAGCCGCAGGGTCAGCGCGGGCGACGCGAGCACCGCGACCAGGGCGATGACGCCGGCGATGGTGAGCCAGGGCTTGCGGGTGATCAGGGCGACATACCACCCGCCGTGCTCCTCCTCGTGCTCCTGGCCAGAGGCGGGAGCGACGCGCGTGGCATGGTCGCCGGGGACGGCATACCCGCTGGCGCGCCAGGTGCGCCTGCTCGCGACGCGCGGGCCCATCAGGCGCAGCAGCGCCGGGGTGAGGGTCAGCGCGACCAGCACCGAGACGGCGACCGTGCCGGCGGCGACCAAGCCCATCTGGGCCAGCATCGGTATCCCCGACAACACCAAGGCGGCGAGGGCGATCACCACGGTCGCTCCGGCGAAGGCCACGGCGCTGCCCGCGGTCCCGACGGCTCGGCCGATCGAGGCACGCAGGTCGATGCCGTGGAGATACATCTGCCGGTGCTTGTTGACGATGAAGAGCGCATAGTCGATGCCGACCGCTAGGCCGAGCATCAAGGCGAGCGACGGGGTCATCTGGTTCATCGTGAAGAAGTGCGTGGCCGCCACTGCGCCGCCGAGTCCGACGCCGACGCCGAGCAGGGCACCCGCGATCGGCAGGCCCGCGGCGATCAGGGTGCCGAGCATGACGATCAGCACGATGAGGGCGATGGCCAGGCCGATCACCTCACCGGGACCGACGAGGGAGAGCTCCTGGGAGATCTCGGAGGAATAGGTCGCCGTCACTCCCGCGGCCGCGAGTTCGGCGCCGATCTCGGGGATTTGCGCCCGCACCTCATACGGCACGGACGGGGCATTGGTGTCGAACTGGATCTGCGCGACGGCATACCGCCCGTCCTTGGTGACGAAGCGCATCCCGTCCATCGCGGCAACCTGGCTGCGCCCCTGCTCGTATGCCGTCCACGCGGCTTCGAGCTTGTCGCGCCCCTCGCTCCACTTGCGTTCGCCTTCGGCGAGTTGGTATTCCGCGTCGGCGACCTGCGGTCGGAGGGTCTTCAGGCCCGGGTCCTTCGGGTTCTTCTGCTCCGCGAGGCGGATCAGGCCCTGGCCCTGGGCGAGCTTGTAGTGGGCGTCGTCGAGCTTGGTCCGGTTGGCGTCTAGCTCGGCGAAGCCCTTGTCGAGGTCAGTCTTGGCGTCATCGAGCTTCTTGGCCGACGAGTCGAGTTGATCTTGCGCGACAAAGGGATTCATCACCGAGGTGACGTGCGGAAGCTTGGCCCACTTGGCCTCGGTGGCCTTGATCGCCGCTTCCTGCGCGGGCGTGAACGAGCCCGTCGAGCTTTCGAAGACGACCGTCCCGAAGCCGCCGCTCAGGCGCGGGATGGAGTCGCCGAGCTCGGTCATGACGCGCTGGAAGTTGCTGCCGGGGATGGTGAACTGGTTGGCCATCGGTGTGCCGAAACTTGCGGCAGCGCCGCCGACGGCCAAGAGGATGGCCACCCAGAGGGCGATGACGCGACCGGCGCGGTCGGCGCACCAGCGGCCTAGACGGTAGAGAAATGTAGCCATGAGAACGACTTTCGCGTCGAAGTTTCAGACGACCGCTGCAGCGTCGAAGCCGGTCCGGAGGGTGTGTACGTTGCGCGCAAGGAGAGCCTGGAACTCGGCACAACTCTCGGGTGTCAGCGCCCGGTCGGTGCGCTCGGCCCACACATGGATGGCCGCTTGGGTGCCGGCCGTCACCGCGAGGGCGAGGTGCACGGCATACAGGGCGTCCGTGCCGGCTGGCAGGCGTCTGCGCAGGTGATCGATCAACCACGGCAGCCAGGCGTCGACCGCACCGTGCAGGACCGCCCGGGCCTGCAGGTCGGGCGCGCCCACGGAACCGAGTTGGAGGATGCGTTGCAGGAAGGCCGGGTCGGCCGGGCCGCCGAGCATCAGTTCGAGCGATTCCATGACGCTCTCGTCGGCAGGCCGGTCGTTCAGGCGCCCCTTGAGGTCTTCGAGGAATTCGCCGATGCCGTGGGCGAGCGCGGCTTCCACGCTGGGGAAGTAGTTGAAGAAGGTCCGGCGTGACACGCCCGCGCGCGCCGCGACGGCGTCCGCGTTGACTGCGCCGAGCCCGCGTTCCGCGACGAGCACGTATGCCGAGTCCACCAGTGCCGTCGTCGTCTGCGCCTTCTTGCGCTCGCGGAGATTGTCGATGGCACAGTCACGGAGTAGCACGTACCCATCATGGCTCCTAAGATGCACTTAGTGCAAGTTTGCCTGTGGTGCAAATGGATGGACTTTACGGGGACGGGGTACGACGAGGGGATGACCATGGACTCTGACCCGATGGCGAGCCCGACGACGGAACAGTTGGTCGCTCGGCTGCGTGCGGTCCTGAGTGTCGAACGCTTGCGGGCCATGAAGGCGCG
>NZ_DAOQZV010000074.1:0-12992 GCF_035343835.1 Nostocoides sp.
GAGGCCGGCGCCGGCGCACGCGCAACGGCCCGACCCGGCATACGAACTCCCGGGGCTGGTCGGGCCCGAGAACCCGCCGCCGCCCGCGGGCTTCGACCTGCGCACCGACCCCAAGCCCGATCCCAAGGTCAAGCGGGCCCAGACGATCCTCACCGGCTTCGGCATCCCCGTCGGCACCGTCGACGGCCACTTCGGCCCCGAGACAGCGCGGGGGCTGTGCGCCTTCCGGCGGATCGCCGGCATCGGGACCACGCGGAATGCGCTGGACCAGAAGACGCTCGAGGCGCTCAAGGCCTATGCGCTGAAGTATCCGACCCTGCGGGACATCCCGGCGAAGAACTACCTCGGCAAGAGCACCTATCTCGTCGCGCACCAGACCTGCCAGGTCGTCTTCTATGTCGAGGGCAATCACTATCGACGCGTCTTCGCCTCCTCGACGGGCATGAGCGGCCACCGGACGCCCAACGGCTCCTTCGGTCTCGGCTCGACCATGAAGGGGTGGTACTGCAGCACGCTGTATCCCGAGGGCTGCTCGCACCACACCGAAGGCTGGTTCGCGTCGATCTCGAGCTTTGGGAATATGTATAACCCCCGCCAGGTCAACGGCGACATCTTCCTCCACGGCTCGACGAGCGTCCCGCCCTATCCGGCGAGCCATGGCTGCATCCGCGTGCAGGTCAAGGACGCCGACTGGATGTACAAGTATGTCGGCGTCGGCGTCCGGACTCCGGTGTTCGTCACCGGATCACCGTTCTGACACAGGCCGGTCCGTATGCCGATCCCGCCCCGCGTGCGCCAGGTCGTCCTCGACTGCGAGTCGCCGCGGGTGCTCGCCGAGTTCTATCGGGCGGTGTTCTCCGGCCTCGCCTATCGCCCGGGGGACGAACCGCCGGCGGCCGGTGAGCCGGACCCGCTCGGCGCCGACTGGCTGGTCCTGCGTGGTGACGGGGTCGGGCTGGCGTTCCAGGCCGTGCCGATGCAGCCCCGCGCGACCTGGCCCGATCAGGCTGTGCCCCAGCAGTTGCACCTCGACACGACGGTGCCCGATCTCGACTCCCTCGCCGCGGCCCGGGTCCACATCCTCCAAGCGGGGGGACGGGAGTTGCTCGACCGGACCGACGACCCCGAGGAGCCGCTCGTCGTCTTCGCCGACCCCGCCGGGCACCCGTTCTGCGTGTTCGTCGCGGCGGACTGAGGATAGGGTCGGCCCATGTTCTCGGATGTGTCGCTGGGCGACATCGCGCTGCTCGTCATCGCCCTGGCCATCTCCTATCTCGTCTTCCGGATCGGCTCGCTGATAGGCAAGGCCGGCAAGATCCTCGACGAGACGCAGGTGTCGCTGCGCACAACCACCGAGAACGTCCAGCCCACCCTGGTCAAGCTCACCGACACGGTGGCGCTGACCAACGACCAGCTCGCGCGGGTCGACGGGATCACCAGCAACGTCGGGGCCATGACGACCAATGCGACCGCCTTGACCAGCCTGTTCGCGGCGACGCTCGGCCAGCCGCTGGTCAAGGTCGCCGCGTTCTCCTATGGCGTGCGGCATGCCCTCGGTGGGGTCAAGGACGGCAGCGCCCTCGGCAAGCACGCGCGCAAGGAGTGACGATGCGCCGTCGCCTCCTGTTCGCCGCCGGCGCCGCGGCCCTCGCCGGCTGTGCGTATGCCGCGGTCCGCGTCGGCCGTGCCTATGACCGTGACGATCCGGTCGCCGGCCTCGCCACCTTCGCGCGGACGGTCCGCGCCGGGATGACCGAGCGGGAGCGCGACCTGCGCGACGCGCTCGGTCTCGACGTCGGTGCCCCCGCACCCCGGGGCAAGGGGGACGGCCGCGCACCCGTGGCGAGCCCGCGGCATACGGCAACGGAGGCGCCGCTGACCCCGGACCAGGCTCGCTCGCTCTTGCGCGATCCGGCCGGACCCGACCCGAGGCGGGTCGACGAGGGCTCGGGGATCTGATCCGGCGCCGCCCCTCCCCGGAAACCGGGGGAATCGCCGACCCGTCGGCGCCTAGACTGGACCGTCCCCCGACCTGTCGAGATGAGTGTTCAACGTCATGGAAACCGCTGAGATCCGGCGCCGCTGGCTGTCCTTCTTCCAGAGCAAGGGCCATGTCGTCGTCCCGTCGGCCCCGCTGATCCACGATGACCCCAATCTGCTCTTCGTCAATGCCGGCATGGTGCCCTTCAAGCCCTACTTCCTCGGCCAGGAGACACCGCCGGCGCCGCGCGCGACGAGCGTGCAGAAGTGCGTGCGCACCCAGGACATCGAGGAGGTCGGCAAGACCTCCCGTCACGGCACCTTCTTCCAGATGAACGGCAACTTCTCCTTCGGCGACTATTTCAAGGCCGGGGCGATCGAGCTCGCCTGGGAGTTCGTCACCGGCACCGTCGCGGACGGCCGTCTGGGTCTGGACCCCGAGCGCCTGTGGGTCACCGTGCTCGACAACGACGACGAGGCGATCGGCCTGTGGCGCGAGCTGACCGGCATCCCCATGGAGCGGATCGTCCGCCGGGGGCTGGCCGACAACTATTGGCACATGGGTGTGCCCGGCCCGGGCGGCCCCTGCAGCGAGATCTACTACGACCGCGGGCCCGACTACGGTCCCGAGGGCGGCCCGGCGGTCGACGAGGACCGCTTCATGGAGTTCTGGAATCTCGTCTTCATGCAGGAGTCGCTCTCCGCGGTCCGCAGCAAGGTGGACTTCGACATCGCGGCGCCGCTGCCCAAGAAGAATATCGACACCGGCATGGGGCTCGAGCGCATCGCCACCCTGCTGCAGGGCGTCGACAGCCTCTATGAGATCGACGAGGTCAAGCCCGTCATCGTCAAGGCGGCTGAGATGACCGGCAAGGTCTATGGCGCGCATTCCGGACATGCGGCGGCCCAGTCGCACCCCGACGACGTGCGGATGCGCGTCGTCGCGGATCACGTTCGCACCTCGCTCATGCTCATCGGTGACGGCGTGACTCCCGGCAATGAGGGCCGCGGCTATGTCCTGCGGCGTATGCTGCGCCGCGCGGTGCGTTCGATGCGCCTGCTCGGGTATGCCGATCCCTGCCTCCCCGAGCTGCTGCCGGTCTCGCTGGCGAAGATGACGCTGTCCTATCCCGAGTTGGAGACCGGTTTCGGCCGGATCAGCCAGATCGCGTATGCCGAGGAGGAGGCGTTCCGGCGCACGTTGGCCTCCGGCACGACCATCCTCGACGTCGCCGTCGCGCGCACCAAGGCGGCGGGCGCGACCACGCTGTCGGGTGACGATGCGTTCGCGCTCCACGACACCTATGGTTTCCCGATCGACCTGACCCTCGAGATGGCGCAGGAGCAGGGGCTGGAGGTCGACCGCGACGGCTTCACACGTCTGATGCAGGAGCAGCGGCAGCGGGCCAAGGCCGACGCGAAGGCGAAGAAGTCCGGCCACGGCGAGATCACGGCATACCGGCAGGTCGCGGACGCGCTCGGGCATGCGGTGGAGTTCACCGGATACACCGAGGTCAGTGGCGAGGGGCGCGTGCGCGGCATCCTCGCTGCGGGCACGCCGGTCAGCACGGCGCACCCGGGGGACGAGATCGAACTCGTCCTCGACCGCACGCCCTTCTATGCCGAGGGCGGTGGCCAGCTCGCGGACGCGGGCCGGATCGTCCTCGACAACGGCGCGGTCATCGACGTGCTTGACGTCCAGAAGCCGATCACCGGCCTCATCGTCCACCGGGCGAGCGTGGTCGACGGAGAGGTCGCGCTCGGGGCGCTCGCCGAGGCGCGCGTCGACACCGGTCGTCGCCGGGCGATCTCGCGCGCCCACACGGCGACCCACATGGTCCACAAGGCGATCCGGGAGGCGTTGGGAGAGACCGCGACCCAGGCGGGGTCGGAGAACGCGCCGGGGCGGTTCCGGTTCGACTTCAACGCGAGTGCGGCGGTCCCGGTGTCGGTCCTGCGCGACGTCGAGGCGCGGGTCAACGCCATGCTCCTCGAGGATCTCGCGGTCCACGCGGAGGTCATGACGCAGGCGCAGGCACGCGACGTGGGCGCGATGGCGCTCTTCGGGGAGAAGTATGGCGATGCCGTCCGCGTCATCTCGGTCGGTGACTGGACCCGGGAGCTGTGCGGCGGCACGCATGCGGAGCGGACGACCCAGCTCGGGACCGTCACCCTGCTCGGAGAGGCGTCGATCGGCTCGGGGGTGCGCCGCGTCGAGGCGCTCGTCGGCAACGATGCGCACGCCTTCCTCGCGCGGGAGCACGCGATCGTCGGCCAGCTGACCGAGATGGTCAAGGCGCGCCCGGAGGAGCTCCCCGAGCGGATCTCCGGGCTGCTCGCCCGGATCCGCGAGTCGGAGCGGGAGATCGAGCGGCTGCGCGGCGACGCGCTGCGCGCCGCCGCGGGCTCGCTCACGG
Organism: Nostocoides sp.; assembly: GCF_035343835.1. Taxonomy (NCBI): domain Bacteria; kingdom Bacillati; phylum Actinomycetota; class Actinomycetes; order Micrococcales; family Intrasporangiaceae; genus Nostocoides; species Nostocoides sp. The sequence goes on from NZ_DAOQZV010000074.1 coordinate 4,398, forward strand.
ACTCGGCCCGCGACGTCGGCGGCGTGACCTTCGTCGGTCATCACGCGGCGGGCGCGACCGGCGATGAGGCCCGAACGATGGTTCTCGACACCCGCGCCAAACTCGGGAACGAGCGGCCGGTCGTCGTCGCGATCGCGGCGGACGCGGGTGGGAAGCCGGCGATCGTCGTCGCAACCAATGACGCGGCGCGGGCGCGCGGGCTCAAGGCGGGCGCGCTCGTTCGGGTCGGGGCTCAGGTGCTCGGCGGCGGCGGAGGCGGCAAGGACGACATCGCCCAGGGTGGCGGCCAGGATGCATCCCAGACCGGTGCGGCGCTGACCGCGGTCGAGGCTGCGGTCGCGGCGGCGGCGTCCTGAGCGCCGCCATCCGCCCGGGAGTGCGGCTCGGCATCGACGTCGGGAGCGTCCGGGTGGGCGTGGCCGCGTGCGACCGGGACGGCATACTCGCTTATCCGGTGACGACCCTGCCCCGCAACCAGAACGAGTCGGGCGACGACACCGCCGATCTCGCCGAAATCGGGCGTCTGGCCCGCGAACTCGCCGTCATCGAAGTCGTCGTCGGGCTGCCGCGTTCCCTCGACGGCGGCGAAGGTCCCGCGGCTGCCGGTGCGCGCGGTTATGCTCAATCGATTGCGCGCGTGTGCGCCCCTGTCCCGGTGCGGCTCGTCGACGAGCGGCTGACGACGGTGGACGCCCACCGCGGACTCCGGGAGAGCGGCGTCTCCGGCCGGGGTCAGCGACGGGTCGTCGACCAGGCGGCCGCCGTGCTGATCCTCCAGAGCGCCATCGATGCGGAGCGGGCGACCGGGTTTCCACCGGGTCACCCGGCGGCGACGACACGGCGCAGGCCGCGACGGAAAGGGTGATGATGAGGCAGCAACTCGAAGAGGAGATCTTCGGGACGGGGCAGCCCGGCGGCGGCACGGGGGAGCCCAATCGGCGCGCCATGCAGAGCTTCGCCGCGCTCGTCGTGAGCCTGACCGTCCTCGTGGGCGGCGGCTTCGCGGCCTACCACTTCATCGGGCCGGCGATCGAGAAATTCGTCGCCACCGACGATTACCCGGGGCCCGGGTCGGGCTCGGTCACCTTCGTCGTCGATGAGGGCGCGTCCGGCTCGGAGATCGCCGCCGGGCTGGTCAAGGCGGGGATCATCAAGTCGACGAGCGCGTTCATCAGCGCGTCGAGCGCCACCCCGGACCAGGCCAAGGCGATCCAGCCGGGCAGCTACACGATGCAGAAGGAGATGACGGCCAAGGACGCCCTGGCCTATCTCTCCGACCCGACCCACCGAAGCGTCAAGCGCGTGACGGTCCGTGAGGGCCTGTGGGCGAGCGAGATCTATCCGATTCTCTCCAAGGCGAGCGGCATTCCCGTCAAGGACTACCAGGCCGCAGCCAAGAACACCAAGGCGCTCGGTCTGCCCGCCGAGGCCAAGGGCAATGTCGAAGGCTGGCTCTTCCCCTCGACCTACGAGTTCGACAAGAAGTCCACCGCAGCCGACCAGTTGACGACCATGGTCAAGCAGGCGGTGAAGGTGATGACGGCGGAGGGCATCGCCAAGGACAAGTGGGAGGAGACGCTGATCATGGCGTCGATCATCGAGGCCGAGGCCGGCTCGTCCGCTGACCGGCCCAAGGTCTCGCGCGTCTTCTGGAACCGGCTTGACGAGCCGACTGGGGAGACGGCCGGCTTCCTGCAGTCCGACGCGACGGTCTCCTATGGCGCCAAGCGGCGCGCCGTGGCACCGACGCAGGCGGAGATCGATGACGCATCGAACCCCTACAACACGCGCGCACACAAGGGTCTGCCGCCCGGCCCGATCTCGAACCCCGGCAAGGACTCGATCGACGCGGCCGTCCACCCGGCGACGGGCGACTGGCTCTATTTCGTCACCGTCAACCCCGATACCGGCGAGACGAAGTTCTCGACGACCTTCGCGCAGTTCCTGATCGACCAGAACGAGTTCAAGGCGTGGTGCACGGCCAATCCGAAGGCCAAGTGCTGACGGAGCCCTGACGCCATGCCGCAAGCCCTCGTCCTGGGCTCGCCCATCGGGCATTCGCTGTCACCGGTGCTGCACCGGGCGGCATACGCCTCGCTCGGCCTGACCGATTGGACGTATGCCGCGTGCCAGCTCGACGAGGCGGCCTTCCCGGCGTTCGTGGCCGGACTGGGCGCGGACGTGCGCGGGTTGTCGCTGACCATGCCGCTCAAAGAGGTCGCGTTCACCGTCGCGTCATCCGTCTCGGACCGGGCGCGCTTGGCCGCGGCGATCAACACGCTGTTGCGGCGCGACGACGGCGGCTGGGACGCCGACAACACCGACATCGCGGGAATCGTCGCGACGCTCGGTTTGGCTGCGCGCCGGCGGGACGAAGCGGAAGCGCCGGGGCAGGAGAAACGGGTTTCGGGCGCGCGTCGGCGGGACGAGGCGGAAGCGCCGGGGCAGGAGACACGACCCTCGGTCGCAGAGCGACGCTCGCGCCGCGACTGCCCCTCTGCTTCCGCCTCGCCCCGCCACTCTCCTGACTGCTCACCTTTCGATCCCAAGGGTGACGAGCTCCTCAGACCCGCGGAGTCTCCGAGCGGGCTGATCCTCGGGGCGGGCGCGACGGCGCGATCGGCGCTGATCGCGCTGCGGGAGCTGGGGTGCCACCGGGTGGCCGTCTGCGCGCGGAGTCCGGAGAAGGCGTGGGCGTCGCTGGGGGAGCTGGCGGCGGGCCTGGACGTCGAGCTAACGGTTAGGGAAATGGCCGCGTGGCCAGAGGTGGATGCAACGCTGGTTGTCTCGACGCTGCCCGGGGCGGGGGCCTTGGGCGCTGCCGAGGTGCTACGCGGGAGCGGGCGTGGTCTTCACGGGGTCGTTCTACTGGATGTGGTCTATGCGGACTGGCCGACGCCGCTGGCGCGGGCGGCGCAGGCCTCGGGGGCGCAGGTGGTCAGTGGGCTGAACATGCTGGTGCACCAGGCGGTCGAGCAAGTCGAGTTGATGACCGGGCAGCGTCCGGACGCGCAGGTGCTGCTGGCTGCGGGCTGGGCCGAACTTGCTCGACGGTCGTCCTGAGGGGCCTGAGGTTCGCACTTGGGCCGTAGCGGCGCGAATCCAAACGGTGGACGTATAGGAGCAGGAGCATGGATGAGCACACTGCAATGCTTGTCCCAGACGCAGCGTTGCAATAGGGCAGTGTGGCCCAGTAAAGCCAAATCTGAGATCAATGCCAGTACGAGGCCGGAGCGCGGTCCTTTAACAGTGGATCGATCGGCTCCATCCATGATTTGTGCAGTTCGATCGCGCGATGCCACCATATGCCGTCATAATCCTGAAACTCAACAAATACTGTGACACCGCGTTCGAACGATCCTGAGGAGAGAAGTGTTGCCCCACTGGGGCTCACCTCAAGGGACGCCTTCCCGCCCGCTCGGATTTGTTCCGCACCGAAGGACAGGTCAGCCGACTGGCCGTCTTCAGTGATCGTGAGAGCTCGGACACGGGGTGAAATATTGGTGAAGGAGTTGAATTCTCGATCTGAAGTTGGTAAGCACCCGAACTTCCTTGCCTGACGAAGAGAGGGTAGACGCCGTCCGCCCAGCGACGCTCTGCCGTTGCCTGAGCTGACCTCCAAGGAAACAAGAAGAACATAAAGCCACTAGTCAGTCCGACTATTCGAGTAGCGTTGCGAGCCAGGTCGCGCACGCGACTCCATCGTTTGAACTCAACCAGCGCATCCCGATCCCCATTCGCGTAGTCACGGCCAAACTATGGCATAACGTTGTTTGGTCTGCGTGGCAGGTCCCCGTGTGGGGAAGACAAATTCGGATCCAAAGGCCTTTCCGGCCGCCATGTTATGCAGGTCAGCCGCCTCCCGTCGAGGACTCTTGGCGGTAAGTGAAGTTCGAGCCTCTAGGGCCCGTCGTCCGCGCAATGGAAGGGGACGGGCGCTGTCGGGGGTGCGTGCGAGGATGCCGGGCATGGTGCGTTGGCTGACCGCGGGCGAGTCGCACGGGCAGGCGCTCGTGGCGACGATCGAGGGCTTCCCGGCGGGGATCGAAGTGACGACCGCGGATGTGCAGAGGGCGCTGGCGCGCCGGCGGCTCGGGTTCGGGCGCGGTGCGCGGATGGCCTTTGAACAAGACGTGGTGACCTTCCTCGGCGGGGTCCGGCACGGCCATACCATCGGCTCTCCGGTGGCGATCATGATCGGCAATAGCGAGTGGCCGAAGTGGCAGACCGTGATGTCGGCGGACCCGGTCAGCGACGAGGCGTATGCCGCGTCCGGTGACGTCAACGCCCCGCAGGAGATCGGGCGCAACCGGCCGCTGACCCGGCCCCGGCCCGGGCATGCGGACCTCGTAGGGATGCAGAAGTACGGCTTCGAGGATGCCCGGCCGATCCTGGAGCGAGCCTCCGCGCGCGAGACGGCGGCGCGGGTTGCGCTCGGTGAGGTGGCGGCGCGGCTGTTGGCGCAGGCATACGGGATCGGGCTGGTGTCGCACACCGTCGCGATCGGCACGGCGGCGCTCGCCGACGGTGCCGCCGTGCCCGAGCCCGGCGATGTGGACGCCCTCGATGCCGACCCGGTGCGCACCCTCGACGCAGCGGGGTCGGCAGCGATGGTCGCCGAAGTGGAAGCGGCGAAGAAGGACGGCGACACGCTCGGCGGGGTCGTCGAGGTGATCGCGTACGACGTGCCGCCCGGCCTCGGGTCGCACGTCCACTGGGACCGGCGCCTGGACGCGCGGCTTGCCGGTGCCCTGATGGGGATTCAGGCAATCAAGGGTGTCGAGGTCGGCGACGGATTCGCCACGGCGCGCCGGCGCGGGTCGCAAGCGCACGATGAGATGCAGCGCGACGCGGATGGCGTGATCCGGCGACGCACCGGCCGGGCCGGTGGGACCGAGGGCGGCATGTCCAGCGGCGGCATCCTTCGGGTGCGCGCGGCCATGAAGCCGATCTCGACGGTGCCGCGCTCGCTCGACACCGTCGACATTGCGGATCCCGACGCCGAGGCCAAGGCCATTCACCAGCGCTCGGATGTGTGCGCGGTGCCGGCGGCTGGCGTGGTCGCCGAGGCCATGGTGGCGCTGGTGCTGGCCGAGGCCTGCCTGGAGAAATTCGGCGGGGATTCCGTTGCGGAGACGCGACGGAACTTCGAGAGCTATCTGGCCGCGATCCCGGCGGGAATGCGCTCGTGGTGACGCGCCCGGTCGCCGTGCTCATCGGGCCGCCGGGATCGGGCAAGACCACGGTCGGCCGAACCCTGGCAGCACGGCTCAATGTGGCGCTTCATGACACCGACGCCGCGGTCGAGGTGGTCGCGGGCAAGACGATCGCCGATGTCTTCATCGACGACGGGGAGCCGGCGTTCCGAGCGCTGGAGCGGGCCGAGGTGGCCCGTGCGTTGGCCCAGGAGTCCGGTGTGCTCGCGCTCGGTGGCGGCGCGCCGATGGACCCGGCCACTGCCGACGCGCTCGCCGGTCATCGCGTCGTGATGCTCGACGTGGGCATCGCGGACGCGGCCAAACGGGTGGGCTTCGATCAGTCTCGGCCGCTGCTCGCCGTCAACCCGCGCGCCAGCTGGGTGGCGCTGATGAAGGAGCGCCGCCCGACCTATGAGCGACTCGCCCGCCATCGCGTGGACACCGCGGGGCGCACGCCCGAGGAGATCGCTGCCGAGATCGTGGCGTTGCTGCGCGCGGACGAGGGGCAGGCCTGATGGCCGAGCTCGCGCGGGTGCGGGTGGGCACGGCATACGACGTGGTGATCGGTCGCGGCATCCTGGAGGCGGCCGCTGACCTGGTGCCGGCAACGGCGACGCGTGCTCTTCTCGTGCACAGCGGCGCCCTGCCGGAGGTCGTCGCTCGCGTGCGGGAGGCGCTCGACGCCCGGGGGGTCCGTGTGGTCGAAGGGCTGGTGCCCGATGCCGAGGCGGCGAAAACCCTTGCTGTGGCCGGAGATTTGTGGTCTCTGCTCGGGCGCGAGTCGTTCACTCGCACGGACGCCGTCGTCGGCGTCGGGGGCGGCACGGTCACCGATCTCGCCGGGTTCGTGGCGGCGTCCTGGCTGCGAGGCGTGCCCTTCGTCAACGTGCCGACGACCGTGCTCGCCATGGTCGACGCGGCAGTGGGTGGCAAGACAGGCATCAACACGGCCGAGGGCAAGAATCTCGTCGGCGCCTTCTACGAACCGCTCGGTGTCGTCTGCGATATCGACGTGCTCGCGACGCTGCCGGAGCGCGACTTTGTCGCCGGGATGGCCGAGGTGATCAAGGCGGGCTTCATCGCCGATCCCCGCATCCTTGAGCTGGTCGAGGAGGACCCGGCCTCGGCAAGGGGGGTGGGCCGACATACCGTCGAATTGATCGGACGGGCCGTTGCCATGAAGGCCCGCGTGGTGTCGCAAGACCTGCGGGAGGCGGGGCTTCGGGAGATCCTCAACTACGGGCACACGCTGGGGCATGCGATCGAACAGCACGCCGGTTACACCATGCGCCACGGGGATGCCGTCGCGATCGGGATGGTTTTCGCGGCCGAACTCGCCCATCGCTCCGGGTTGATCGATTCCGCTTTGCTTGCGCGGCATCGCGACATCCTCAGCCTTGTCGGCCTGCCCACGACGTATGCCGGCGCGCCCCTCGACGCGCTGCTGGTCGCCATGGGACGCGATAAGAAGACGCGGGGTTCGACATTGCGGTTCGTGGTGCTGGAGGACCTGGCGCAGCCGACGCGACTGGTGGGTCCGGCCCCGGAACTCCTGCAGTCGGCCTACGACTCGCTTGGCACCACGGCCTGAACTGCCTCGTCGGTGGACGGCGCGGAGCCGCCGGCGGGCGCCGTCTGCGACATCAGCGCGGTGATCTCGTCGCGGATGCGCGGGCCGGGTGCCCCCCACGTCGGTTGGTAGCCATAGACCACGCGCAGCGGGGTACCCCGCCGGTTGCCGTCCATGATCTCCACGTCGTCGGCGTCGAGCAGGCTCGGATGCCACACGCCACACGCCTCGGACACCTTGAGCAGGTCGCGGCGAAGGGTGCGGATGTAGTTTGCGGCGCGCTCGGCCTTCAGGGTCGGGTCGAGGCCGCGCGCGAGCCATGTGCTCTGAGTGGCCACGCCGGTAGGGCAGTGGTCGGTGTGGCACTTCTGCGCCTGGATGCAGCCGATCGACATCATCGCCTCGCGGGCGACATTGACCATGTCCGCCCCCAGCGCGAACGCGACGAGTGCGTTGTCGGGCAGGCCGAGTTTGCCCGAGCCGATGAAGACGACGTCATCGCTGAGGCCGGCCTCGGCAAAGAGTGAGTAGACGCGGGCGAAGCCGACGCGGAAGGGGAGGGCGACGGCGTCGGTGAACACCAGCGGCGCCGCGCCCGTGCCGCCCTCGCCGCCGTCGACAGTGATGAAATCGACTCCGCGAGAACGACTTTGCATCTGGCCGGCGAGGCTCTCCCAGAAGCCCATCTCGCCGATGGCGGACTTGATGCCGACCGGTTTGCCGGTGGCCTGGGCTATCCGTTCGACAAAGTCGAGCATGCTGTCGACATCGTTGAACTCCGCGTGCCGCGACGGGCTGGCGCAATCCTTGCCCAACGGTATGCCGCGAATCTCGGCGATCTCGGGGGTGATCTTGGCGGCGGGCAGCATGCCGCCGAGGCCGGGCTTGGCGCCCTGGCTCAGCTTGATCTCGATGGCCTTGACGGGAGCGGACTCGACGACGCGCATGAGCGTGTCGAGGTCGAAACGCCCCTCGTCGTCGCGGCAGCCGAAGTAGGCGGTGCCGATCTGGAGGGTCAGGTCGCCGCCTTGGCGATGATGGGCGGACAGGCCGCCTTCCCCGGTGTTGTGCAGGCAGCCCGCGAGCTTGGCGCCGCCATTGAGCGCGGCGATCGCATTGCCGGACAGTGAGCCGAAGCTCATGGCCGAGATGTTGACGACCGAGTCCGGGCGGAAGGCGTCACGGCGCCCGCGGGGGCCGCCGAGGATCTTGCCGCAGGGCAGCCATACGTCATCCGCGGCGTGCGTGCCGGTGGGGGCGGCCACGGGGGCGAAGGTGTGGTGCTTGAAGATCACGTATTCGGCGTTCTCGACGTCGTTGTCGGTGCCGAAGCCGGTGTAGTTGTTCTCCATCTTGGAGCTGGCATAGATCCACGAGCGCTGGTCGCGGCTGAAGGGCCGCTCCTCGTCATTGCCGGTCACGATGTACTGGCGCAGCTCCGGACCGATCTCCTCCAGCGCGAACCGGGCGTGCGCGATGACCGGGAAGTTGCGCATCAAGCTGTGGCGCTTCTGGGTCAGGTCATGGGCGGCGACTCCGGCGATGCCGGCGGCAACTGCGGACAGCACAACCTTGGGCTTCATGGCGACATGATGCCCGTTTTCGGATGCTTTCGGGCGCGGCGCAGCAGCTGTGCTTCGACCGACTGAATTTGTGCCTCGACCGGAGGGAGCGTCAGGGGGTGTCCGGGGTGGCCTTCTTGGTGGTGCGCTTGGCCGGGGTCCGCTTGGTTGTCGCGCGCTTCGCAGTGGCCTTCGACGCGGCGCGCTTCTGGGGCGCCTTCGTGGCCGCCGCCTTCGCGGGCGCGGCCTTCGTGGCGGGCGCCTT
>NZ_DAOQZV010000075.1:0-12719 GCF_035343835.1 Nostocoides sp.
GAGCTCGCCGCCGAACACGGCGCCCGAGCCGTATGGGCGCACGGGGACCTCCCCGCCGCCCGAGCCCTCGCGGAGCGCTCCGGCCTGCCCCCAACGCGCTTGCTGCTCAAGCTGGTTCGCGAGTTGACGCCCGCCGACGCGAGCGCGGCGGATGCGCTCCCGGACGGCTTCGTTTTCGACCATTTCCGGTCCGGCGACGAGGCGGACTGGTTGCGCGTCAACGCCGCGGCCTTCGCGGCGCATCCCGAGCAGGGCCGCGTCACCCGCGCCGACCTCGACCGCCTCACCGAGCAGCCCTGGTTCGACCCCAAAGGTCTGATCCTGTTGCGCGCCAAGGCAACCGGAGATCTGGTCGGCTTCCACTGGACCAAGATCGACCCGGCGGAGATCGTCGCCCTGCCCGCGGGAGGGCGCGCCCCGGCGGGTGAGGTCTATGTCGTCGGGCTGGCGCCCGAGGTCCACGGGCGCGGGCTGGCCGGTCCGCTGACCCGAGCAGGGCTGCGACATCTCGCCGCACGCGGACTGCCGGCCGTCGTGCTCTATGTCGAGAGCGACAACCTCCCGGCGCTGGCGACCTATCGCAAAGCCGACTTCACCGATCTGGAAAGGCACGCCTCCTACGCGGTGGGCACGATAGAGCGCACCTGACAAGATGGGCGCTATGACCACCGCCGAAATCCCCACCACGGATGTCGGTCCCCTCGCCACCGACGTCAGTGAGTTCGACCCCAACGGAGACACCTCGATCGCCGCCACCGGTGCCTCCCGGGTGCCGCTGCGAGCCGCCAACGGTCGCTTCATTCGCGAAGGCGTGATGGCCGCGCCGGCCGCCGACGGCCTGATCGACGACCGCTTCCTGGACCGGGAGATCTCCTGGCTGCAGTTCAACGAGCGCGTCCTGCACCTGGCCGCGGACCCGGATGTGCCGCTGCTCGAGCGCGCGCGCTTCCTGGCGATCTTCACCTCGAATCTCGACGAGTTCTTCATGGTGCGCGTCGCCGGCCTCAAGCGCCGGATCGCCACCGGCATCGCCGTCCGCTCGGCCTCAGGGCTAGAGCCGCGCGAGGTGTTGGAGAAGATCTCCAATGTCAGCGCCGAACTGCTCGGCGCCCAGGCGCGGATCTTCCACGACGAGGTGCGCCCGGCGCTCGCAGACGAGGGCATCACGATCGTGCGCTGGGACCAACTCAGCAGCGCCGAGCAGGATGCGCTCGGCGACTACTTCCTCGACCAGATCTTCCCGGTGCTGACGCCGCTGGCGGTCGACCCGGCGCACCCCTTCCCCTATATCTCCGGTCTCTCGCTCAACCTGGCCGTCGTGCTCGTCAACCCCAAGACCGGCAAGGAGCACTTCGCCCGGGTCAAGGTGCCCGAGATGTTGCCCCGCCTGGTCAAGCTCGAGGTGGCCGACGAGCCGACCGTCGACGAACTGTTCGCGACCCGCTTCGTCCCGATCGAGGACCTGATCGCGGCCCACCTGGAACAGTTGTTCTCGGGCATGGAGGTCGTCGCGAGCTTCACCTTCCGGGTCACCCGCAATGAGGACCTGGAGGTCGAGGAGGACGACGCCGAGAATCTCCTGAAGGCCCTGGAGCGCGAACTCACCCGGCGCCGGTTCGGACCGCCCGTGCGGCTCGAAGTCGATGACGAGATGGACGATCACGTCCTCGACCTGCTGGTCCGTGAGCTCGGCGTGCACAGCAGCGAGGTCTACAAACTCCCCGAGCCACTCGACCTGCGCGCCCTCAATTTCGTCGCCGACATCGACCGCTCCGACCTGCACTACGAGCGCTTTGTCCCGCGCACCAACGCCGATCTCGCACCGACCGAATCGGCCAAGGCCCGCGACCTCTTCGCCAGCATCCGCAAGCAAGACGTCCTGCTCCACCACCCGTATGACAGCTTCTCCACCTCCGTGCAGGCCTTCATCGGGCAGGCGGCGGCCGACCCCCACGTGCTGGCCATCAAGCAGACGCTCTATCGCACCAGTGGCGACAGCCCGATCATCGACGCCCTGATCGACGCCGCCGAGGCCGGCAAGCAAGTGCTCGCCGTCGTCGAGATCAAGGCCCGGTTCGATGAAGAGAACAACATCTCCTGGGCCCGCAAGCTCGAGCACGCCGGCGTGCATGTCGTCTACGGCATCGTCGGTCTGAAGACCCACTGCAAGCTCTCGCTGGTCATCCGGCAGGAGGCCGAGGGGCTGCGCCGCTACTGCCACATCGGCACCGGCAACTACAACCCCAAGACGGCCCGCCTGTATGAGGACCTGGGCCTGCTGACCTGCGACCCGGTCGTCGGCCAGGACATGACCCGGCTGTTCAACCAGCTCTCCGGCCTGGCGCCGCGCAGCCGGTTCAAGCGGCTCCTCGTCGCTCCTCGCACGGTCCGCACGGGTCTGCTCGCTCGCATCGACGCCGAGATCGAACACGCCCGCTCCGGCGCCGGCGGCAGCATCGGTCTGAAGGTCAACTCGATCGTCGACGAACAGCTGATCGACGCGCTCTACCGGGCGTCGCTGGCCGGCGTCAAAGTCGATGTCTGGGTGCGTGGCATCTGCGCGATCCGCCCGGGTGTGCCCGGCCTGTCCGAGAACATCCGGGTGCGCTCGGTGCTCGGTCGCTTCCTCGAGCACTCGCGCGTCTTCACCTTCGGCGCCGGCGGCAACCCGGTCGTCTACATCGGGAGCGCGGATCTGATGCACCGCAACCTCGATCGTCGAGTCGAAGCCTTGGTCGAGCTCGGCCCGGCCCACACCCAGGAGGTCCGCGCCCTCTTCGAGCGCGGGATGTCGGACACGATCGCGCACTGGGCACTCGGTCCCGACGGTCGCTGGGTTCGCCGCCACCGCAAGCCGGACGGCACCCCGGCCGACGACCTGCAGGCCTATCTGATCGAGTACTACGCCAAGAAGCGGCGCAAGGCCCGCCGATGACCGCCGACGCGTGCAGCGAGTGGGCATGCCGCCACTGAAGGCCGTCCCGGCCGCCGGCACCTTGCCGTGGCGCATCACCGATGGTGAGTTGCAGGTTGCTCTGGTCCACCGACCCCGCTATGACGACTGGTCCTGGGCCAAGGGCAAGCTCGACCCGGGCGAGGAATGGGCGGCCGCCGCGGCGCGCGAGACCTTCGAGGAGACCGCGCTGCGCGTGCGCCTGGGCCGGCCCCTGCCGGAGGCGGCCTATCAGATCTTCGACCGGGACGGCTCCTTCGCGACCAAGCAGGTGCGCTACTGGGCGGCCGTCGTCACCGGCGGCACCGGACGGCTGGCCAACGAGATCGACGAGGTTGTCTGGCTCAGTCCCAATGACGCCCACAAGCGCCTGGACTACTCCCGCGACCAGGACCAACTGCTCGCCCTCGTCGGCATGCACCGGCGCAGCGAACTCGCCACCTGGCCGTTGATCATCGTCCGGCACGCCATCGCCCTGCCCCGGTCCCGCTGGAGCCGGCAGGATTGGCTCCGGCCGCTGGACCCGCGCGGGCAAGCGCGCGCGGCAGCGCTCGCGCCGCTGCTCGCGGCATACGGACCGATGTCGTTGATCAGCTCGTCCTCGACCCGCTGTCAGCAGACCCTCGCGCCGTATGGCCGCGCTTCCCGCACCGCTCTGTCGCTGAAGGCGTCGCTCTCGGAGGAGTCCTTCGAGAAGAAGCCGCAGAAGGCGATCCGGGTGATCGAGAAGGCCTTCGACAAGGCTGAACCGGTCGCCATCTGCACGCACCGGCCGCTGCTGCCCGCGATCCTGCGCGACCTGGCCGAGCGTGAGGCGGATCCCGAGGTCAAGGAGCTGCTGGAGCAGGCGGCCGAGCACGGCATGGAGAAGGGCGAGATCATCGTCTGCCATGTCGCCGGCGCGGGCCCGGACGCGCGGATCGTGGCCGCGGAGAGCCACCTGCCCTGAGCGGTCGGTTCACGACGAACCGCGGAGCCGCTCACGCCTTGGGCATAGGCGATACCGCGGCTTCCGGCGGCCCGGCTCGATCAGCCGAAGCGGCCGGAGATGTAGTCCTCGGTGGCCTTGACGCTCGGGTTGTTGAAGATCTGGCTCGTCGAGTCGAGTTCGATGAGCTTGCCCGGCTTGCCCGTCGCTGCCAGGTTGAAGAAGGCGGTCTGGTCGGAGACGCGCGCCGCCTGCTGCATGTTGTGGGTGACGATGACGATCGTGAACTTCTGCTTCAACTCGTTGATCAGGTCCTCGATGGCGAGGGTGGAGATCGGGTCGAGGGCCGAGCACGGCTCGTCCATGAGCAGCACCTGAGGCTCGACGGCGATCGCGCGGGCAATGCACAGCCGCTGCTGCTGACCACCGGAGAGACCGGCACCGGGCTTGTCCAGCCGATCCTTGACCTCGTTCCAGAGGTTCGCGCCGCGCAACGACTTCTCCACGACCTCGTTCAGCCGCTTTTTGTCCTTGACCCCGTTGAGCTTCAGACCGGCAGCGACGTTGTCGCGGATGGTCATCGTGGGGAACGGGTTCGGGCGTTGGAACACCATGCCCACGGAGCGCCGGACGGCCACCGGGTCGACGTCACCGGCATACAAGTCCTGGCCGTCCAGAAGCACCTTGCCTTCGACGCGACCGCCGGGGATGACCTCGTGCATCCGGTTCAGCGTGCGCAGCACGGTCGACTTGCCGCAGCCGGAGGGCCCGATGAAGGCGGTGACGGCGCGGGGCGGGATGGACATCGACACGCCTTCGACGGCCTTGAAGTTGCCGTAGAAGATGTTGAGGTCGGTGACATCGATTCGCTTGGCCACGGTGGTGGTCTCTTTCCGGTGGGTCGGGCTGCTGCCGGGGGTGTCTAGACCTTGCTGCGGCTGCTGATGAAGCGGCCGAGCAGGTTGAGGATCAGGATGAGGACGATCAGGGTCAGCGAGGCGGCCCAGATCCGGTCGACCGCCGGCTGAAGCGCCTGGTCGCGGTCCTGGTTGATCATCGTCGGCAAGGTCGCCATGTTCCCGCTGAACAGATCCGAGGCGATGGCCTTGGTGTAGGGCCCGAGGATCAGCAGGGGGGCCGTCTCACCCATGATGCGAGCCAGGCCGAGCAGGATGCCGGTGACGATGCCGGAGAAGGCCGTGGGCAGGACGATCGAGAAGATCGTCTTCCACTTCGGGACCCCAAGAGCATAGGAGGCCTCACGCAGCTCGTTCGGGACGAGCTTGAGCATCTCCTCGGTCGAGCGGACGATCGTGGGGATCATCAGCAGCGTGAGCGCGAGGCAGACGAAGATCGCGGCTCGCTGCATACCAAAGGTCGTCATGAAGACCGAGTAGATGAACAGACCGGCGACGATGGACGGCACACCGGTGAGGATGTCCACCATGAAGCTGACCACCCGGGCGAGCTTGCCGCGGCCGTATTCGACGAGGTAAACAGCGGTCAGGACCCCGATCGGGACCGAGATCGCGGCGGTGACGGCACCCTGCAAGAGGGTGCCCTGGATAGCGTGCGTGGCGCCGCCGCCCACCCGGCGGGCGGTGATGCCCTGCTGGGAGTTGGTCCACCAACTCGCGTTCAGGAGAAGGTGTCCACCCTTGACGGCAACAGTCCACAGGATCCACGCGAGCGGGGCGACGGCGATCGCGAAGGACAGCGACATCACCACGGTGGCGATGGAGTTCTTGGCCGCTCGGCTGCCCGACTTGCCGCTCAGGTCGAGCGGGCGCGCGTCGGCGAGCGTGGCGGCATCGGTGACGGTGGTCATTCGGTGAACGCCTTCCTGCGCTCGATCACGACGCGCGCGATCGCGTTGACGACGAAGGTCAGGATGAAGAGCACCAGACCGGCCGCGATATAGGCGCCCGTCTTCTGCGGGCTGTCGAACTCACCGGCGCCCAGGGCGATCTTGGAAGCGAAGGTCTCGCCGCCGCCGAACAGCGACCAGGACCAGTCGGCGCCACCGGGCAGCGAGGAGATGAGCATCATGACCGCGACTGTCTCGCCAAGCGCGCGGCCCAGGCCGAGCATGGATGCCGAGATCACGCCGGGCTTACCGAAGGGCAGGACCGCGGTGCGGATCATCTCCCACTTGGTCGCCCCGAGGGCCAGCGCGCCCTCCTTGTGGGTGCCCGGGGTCTGCGCGAAGACTTCGCGCGAGAGCGCCGTGACGATCGGCAGGATCATGATCGAGAGCACCAGACCCGCCAGGAAGACGGTCGTGACCGAGCCCACCGAGGTGGTGGAGAAGATCGGGATGAAGCCGAGGTTGTTGCGCAGGAAGTCCTGCAGGCCGGAGGTCATCGGACCGAGCACGCGCAGGCCCCACAGGCCGAAGACGATCGACGGGACCGCGGCAAGCAAATCGACGGTGGCGGCCGCCGGGCGCGCCAGCCAGCGCGGCGCATACTGCGTGAGGAAGAGGGCGACGGCCACGCCGAGGGGCACAGCGATGCTCAACGCCATGAGCGAGGAGAGCACGGTCACCCAGAGCAGGCGGGCAATGCCGAAACGCGGATGGTCGCCGGAGACGGCCCACTCGGTGGAGGTGAAGAAGTTCGCTTCGTTCTTGGCGAGGGCGGGGAGGGCCTGCGAGAGCAGGAAGACCCCGATCAGGGTGACGAGGGCGACGACGATCAAGCCGGACCCGACAGCCGCGCCGCCGAAGAGCCGGTCGCCCAGCCGCCCGGTGCCTGCGCCGTCGCCGACGACCGGCGGCTCGCCGTCAGCGGGCAACTCGTCGGCGATGGAGACGCCGGTGATGCTCTGCATCCTTTTCGATCCGTTCCGTTGGACGGGATGGACGTATGCCGTTCGGCCCGGTGGCCGGCGCGACCTCCTGCAGTCGCACCGGCCACTCGGGCGTCACGAGGTCAGGACAACGCCTCGACGGCGGCCGCGACCTTGGTCTGCACGT
Organism: Nostocoides sp.; assembly: GCF_035343835.1. NCBI lineage: Bacteria > Bacillati > Actinomycetota > Actinomycetes > Micrococcales > Intrasporangiaceae > Nostocoides > Nostocoides sp. The sequence goes on from NZ_DAOQZV010000075.1 coordinate 6,859, forward strand.
CCGCGGGAAGCGGGGCGTAGCCGAGCTCCTCGAGCGAGGACTGCGTCTCGGGGGTAGCGAAGAAGCTCAGGAAGGACTTGATCATGGCCTGCTTGGACGCATCGGCGTTCTTGGAGCAGACGATCTCGTAGGTGACCAGGCCGATCGGGTAGGCGCCGGCCTCCTTGGTCGCGTAGTCGAGCTTCAGGCGCAGGTCGTTGCCGGTGCCGTCGGCCTTGGCCGCCGCGATGAACTTGCCGACTGCCTCGGCGGTCAGCTCGACCGGGCCCGAGCCGTTGTCGATCTGGGCCATGGCCAGGCCGTTGTCCTTGGCGTAGGACCACTCGACGTAGGTGACGCCACCTTCGGTGGTCTTGACCGCGTCGGAGACGCCCGAGGACTTCTCCTTGCCTTCACCCTTGCCGGTCCAGACCTTGCCCGGGTCGGCCTTCCACGAGTCGCCACCGGCGGCCTTGAGGTACTTGGTGAAGTTGTCGGTGGTGCCGGACTCGTCCGAGCGGAAGAAGGGCTTGATCTCGGTGTCGGGGAGCTTGGCGTCCTTGTTCAGGGCCGCAATCTTCTCATCGCTCCACTTGGTGATCTCGCCCTGGAAGATGCCCGAGATGACCTCGGGGGTCAAGACCAGCGTGTCGACGCCGGGCAGGTTGTAGGCCACGGAGATCGGGCCGACGACCATGGGCAGGTTCCAGGCGTCGGAGTTGCAGCGCTTCTTGGCCGCGTCGACCTCGATGACGCCGTCCTTCTCCTCGGTCTTGAGGGCCGAGTCGGAGCCGGCAAAGTCGACCTGGCCGGCGTTGAACTGCTTGATGCCGGTGCCCGACCCGCTGGGGTTGTAGTTGATGGTGACGTCGGCGCACTTCTCGTTATAGGCGGCGACGACCTCTTCGAAGGCGTTCTTCTGGGCCGAGGAGCCTTCGGCGTTCAGGGTGCCACTGGGGCAGTCGGTGCTCGCGCTGGTGGTCTCGCTGCCGGCGCTCGTCGCGCCGCTGGAGGCGGTGGTGGCGCCGCCGCTGGTCGTCTCCGACGTGGTGTTGTTGTCGGAACCGCAGCCGGCCAGGGCCAGCGTGCCGGCGATGGCGACGGCCGCGACGCGGCTTCGGGTGGTGATCTGCACGGGGGTGAACCTCTCGCGTGATGCCAGTTCGTTTCTCGTGACCGGGGGCTCCCGATCACGCTGCCGACGGTAGGAAGCCTTGGTGGCGGTCCGGTCCTGGCCGGGTGAACGCGAGTTGAACAGCGAGGGAAAGACTGGAATCGCCGGAGTCTTGCGATCCGGCGCGCTGCTGGTGTGGGGTACTCGCGAGCGGCGGCGCAGCACCGACTAACGGATCAGTGCACCTAACAGAGCCGAGCAGGCGGCGGCGAGCAGGCCGGCGCCGGGGAAGGTGAGCACCCAGGCAATCCCGATATCCCACACCACTCCCCATCGAACCGCCCGGAATCTGCGGGTCCCGCCCGACCCGAGGATGGCCGAGGTGATCGCCTGGGTGGTGGAGATCGGCGCCCGCAGGGCGGTCGCGGCATACAGGATGGCTGCGGCTGTCGCCTCGGCGGCGAAGCCGTGCGGCGGATCGAGGTCGATGATGCGGCGGCCGAGCGTGCGCATGATCCGCCAGCCACCGGCATACGTCCCCACCGACATAGGCAAGGCGGAGGTGAGGATCACCCAGACCGGCAGCGGTCCGTCGGCGGCCGGAAGGCGACCGCCGACGGTCAGGGCGAGCATGACCATGCCCGCGGTTTTGGCGGCGTCCTGCATCCCGTGGCCGAAGGCGACGGCCGAGGCCGAGACCGTCTGCGCCAGCCGGAACCCACGAGCGATACGCACGGGCTCCCGGTTGCGGAAAATCCACAAGATCGCCGCCATCACCAGATAGCCGCCGACCAGGCCGATGATCGGCGAGACCAACATGGGGATGACGACCTTGTCCACGATCTCGGCCCAGCGCACCTGCACGCCGGCGGCGAGCGCGGCACCGCCGAGGCCACCGATCAGGGCGTGACTCGAGGAGGACGGCAGGCCCCGCGCCCAGGTCAGCAGATTCCAGCCGATGGCTCCCAGCAGCGCGGAAGCACAGACCGAGAGCCCCACGGCACCCGTGGGAGCGGCGATGATGTCATTGCCGACCGTCTGCGCTACCCGGGCGCCGAAGAATGCGCCGAGAAGGTTGGCGCACGCGGCCAAGGCGACCGCAACCCGCGGGGTCAGGGCCCGAGTCGAGACGGACGTGGCGATGGCGTTCGCGGTGTCGTGGAATCCGTTGGTGTACGCGAAACCCAGAGCCAAAAGCACGACGGACGCGACCGGGAGCCAATCCACCGCCGTCAGGCGCCCTTCAACGCCATGCTCTCGACGACATGGGCGACGCGCTCGAAGCCATCGATGGCCCGCTTGAGCTCGTCGATGACGCCCTTGACCTTCAGGACGCGGATGACATTGTCGGCGTTCTCGTCCATCACCTTGGCCAGCAGCCGACGGTGGTTGCGATCGCCTTCGTTCTCGAGCCGATTGATCTCGATGAGGTAGTCGCCGAGGCTGCTCAACTCGCGGAGGCTGGGCATCGCGGCGGCCGTCAGATCGGCCATCCGGCCCAGGAGATCGACCTGGCGGGCGACGCCCCTGGGCAAGGCCTCGAGTTGATAGATGTCGATGAGGTCGACCGCCGCCTCCATAAAATCCATGCAGTCGTCGAGCGCATCGGCCAAGGCGTGGATGTCGGCGCGGTCGAAGGGCGTGATGAAGGAGCCGTTGACCCGGCGCAGGATGGCGTGGGTGGCTTCGTCCGCCTGGAGTTCGAGGTCGCGCATGGTGGCCACGACGTCGCCACGGTCTTCCGGAGTGCTGGCGAGCAGGGCCGTGAGCGCGCGCGAGCCGCCGACCAGCAACTCCGCGCTGGCGGTGAAAAGGTCGTAGAACGTGTCGTTCTGCGGCGTCAGGCGAAATGCCAAGGTCGGGCGCTCCAACTAGGAGTAACGACCAGGAGAACTGGTCTGCTCAATCCTAGAGGCGCAGATCAAGGCCTCAGGTGGATCGTCCGCCGGCGAGGCCCAACGGAAGGGCTGCGTTTGTCCGCATCCCGGACGACTGTCTTGGAATGCAGAACACCTGAACGTTTTCGCGCGGATCGCAGACTGCTTTCCCTAATCTTGTTCTCCATGACGACCGACTCTTCCGACGCGGGTGGGGTTGACGAGGCCAGGACGGCCGAGTCGGGGTGGTTGAAGGGGCTCAGTGCCGCGGTCACCGCGGGTGGTGGCCCCCTCGACGACACGGCGATCGACGAGGCCCTGGGCATCACTCGGGCGTCGGTCACGCCCAGCGTCCAGGCCGTCACGGACCCCGCCAGCTAACGCCTCCACAGCGCGAGGTGCGGACGCGGGCTTCATAGGCCCCGCGTTCGGTCGGCGACGCTGTCGCCCGTTTCGTGGCCAAGGATCTCGGGTCGGAAGACATACCCGCCGTTCACGCGCTCGATTCGCAGCAGCGTCCCCGGCGGAAGCTCGGCGCGGACGTCGACCGGCAGCGGGACGAAGCCGTCGGCAGTGACCACGGCATACTCCCGGCCGCTGCGGCCTTCGCCGCCGATCCGGCCATCGCGGATGGTGACGGTTCGCGGCAGACGAGCCGCCACCTCGGGATCGTGCGTGACGACAACGACCGTGGTGCCCTGCTCGCGGTTGACGCGCATCAAGGCATCGAGGATTCGCTCACGCGCTTCATGATCGAGGGCACTGGTCGGCTCGTCGGCCAGGAGGACGCCGGGCGCCGGTGCCAGCGCGACAGCAAGCGCGGCCACCTGAAGTTGCCCGAATGAGAGCCGGTCGAGCCGGGCGTCGGCGAAGCCAGCCCCGCCGACCAAGTCGAGCACTCCATCGACGGGGAGCAACTCGCTGCCGAGGCGCAGCGCCTGCCGACGCGCGAAATCGATATTGCCCCGGACGGTCAGATAGGGCACGAGGTTGCGGCGCGCGCCCTGCAGCATCAACGAGATCCGGGAGGCCTGGAAGCGTTCAAGATCGCTCGCATCCAAGGTCGTGATCTCCTGATCGCCGATGAAGATCTTCCCGGCGCTCGGACGCAACAAGCCGCCCACCAGGGCGAGCAGGGTCGACTTGCCCGAACCCGACGGGCCGAGCAGGCCGAGCACCTCGCCCGCCGCGACGCGCAGGTCCACGCCGGAGAGTGCGGCGACGTCGTGGCCCTCCGAACGATAGATGTGAACCAGGCCGACGGTCGTGACGGCCAGCGGGACGGTCATGCCGAGTCCCGCAATCGCGACACATCCGACCGCGTAGCGACCGGCCGTCCGGCCAGCGCACCGACGAGGAGAAGAACGGCCAGGCCGGCGGCTGCGGCGGACAGAGCGGGCAGCCAGGCCGTGTGCAGGTCGATCAGGTAGGTCGGCGGCGGCGAGGTGAACATGGGCATCATCGCGACCGCCGGCGGAGCGGCCCAGAGTCCGGCGGCCGCGCCGGCGCCGGCCGAGACCAGGATCACGGGCAGCGTCTCCAGTTGCGCCAGGACGGCGAGGCTGCGCGCGCGGGTGCCGGCCAGGCGCAGACCCGCATAGTCGCGGGTGCGGGCCCGCCACGAGGTGACGGCAAGCACGATGACGCCGACCGCTGCGACCAGCACGGCGAACCCGCCCACCGCGAACGCGAGGCCGAGACTCCAGGCCGCCGCGCTCCGCCCGTATGCCTGCGCGACCGGCCCCGGGTGCCGGGTCTCGGTGACGTGCACGCCAGCATCGGCGAGCCGGGCCGTGACGGGTGCCAGGATCGCTGGATCGATGGAATCGGCATACACCAAGACCGTGGCTGCTCCGCGGCCACGCCAGCCTTGTGCCAGCAGATTGTCGAGGTTGACCAGACTCGCCTTGTCGGGTCCGCCGGGCACGAACGGCACGTCGCCGCGAGCGACCTGCATCATGGTTTCGCCATCGAGGTAGCTTCCGGCATAGGTGGCGCCGGCGGCGCTGGGCCGGTCGGCCGGCGTGGTCAGGGTCGGGACGACGGCGGGCATCGAGGCATGCGGCAAGAAGGCCTGATCGACGCCGCCATTCGAGAAACGGAGCGTCAGCCCACCCGAGCGGGCTTCGCCTGCGAGGTCGGTGCCATCCACCGTCGTCGGTGTCCAGGATCGTGAGTCGCCCAGATCGATGCCGCGCCCGTCAACGTGGACCTCGGTCAGGGACACCTCACCGGTGACCGGGGTGGAGCCTTGGGGCGCCAAGACCCCGAGCCCGGCGATCCGGCAGGTGTCCTGGCACGGGATCGTGGCGCTCCGTGGTGCATCCGCCCCGCGTCGCGGCAATGCGCCGATCGGGATGGCTTGCAGCCGGCCGTCTGCGCCGACGACGTTGATGGCTACCTCCAGTGCGTCCGGCACCTTGAGCAGATCGGGGGTGGCCGAGGTGAACTCGGGGGCGGTCAGGCGGTAGGTGATCCGCGTGCCGGTCAGTCTCAGCGGGGGAGTTTCGGGCGCGGTCAGACGGTCCCAGGCCCACCCGCCGGGGTCCGCTCCAGGCCACAGGGCCAGGCGCCGGAAGGCGTCGGGGACGACGCCGATCGTCGCTCCCTGGTCGGCGCTGACCGGGTCGATGATGGCAACCGGTGTCACATGAGCGCCCGCCGGGTCGGCCGTGCGAACCGCCGCGACGACCGTTGCCAGATCCTCGGTGTCGAGGTGCAGGACAGTCGGGGCGCCGACTTCCACCTCTGCTCGGCCGAGCCGATTGCGGGCGCCGACGGCCAGGGCGTCGGCACTGACGACGACCAAGCACATCGCGACCGTCACCACGGGGATCAGCCAGCGCGTGCTGCCCCGCCGCCCGGCCGCGAGGAGCGCCGCGCCGGACGCC
>NZ_DAOQZV010000076.1:0-12609 GCF_035343835.1 Nostocoides sp.
CGCGCCGGGCAGCGTGGCGCCAGTTCCCGCGTGACGGCCGAAAGGCTCGGCGACGATCGGCAGCCCGCGCGCGGTCGCCCAGCGCACCACCTCGGGCCGGGTCGCCGGATCGATCAGGTCACCGATGACCAGCAGAGTGCGGACCGTGTCGTCGCGAAACTCCCCACTCCAGCGGACCTCTGCACGAGCCTCGCGAAACTCCGCATTCCCGCGGACCTCTGCGCTAGCGGCGTGGACCTCCGCGTCAGCGGCGTCGACCTGCGCGCGTCGAGAGAACACGTGCGGGCCATCGAGTGGCGAGTCGTCCGTCAGCGGCCAGGTGGCCGGGACCAGGGGCTCGCCCAAGCAGAGGTTGACGTGCACCGGCCCCGGCTGGCGGCCGTCCGGCGCGGAACTCGCGGGGGCACCCATTGCTGCCTCGACGGCCGCCGCAACGGCTGCTCCCACGTCGCGCGGGTCCGCGTCGGCGGCGAGGTCGGCCTCCCACCGCACCGCACCGGCGAAGATCCCGGGCTGAATGGTGGTCTGATTCGCCCCGGATACACGCAACTGGGCCGGTCGGTCGGCCGAGAGCACGATCAGCGGCACCGAGCCGTGGTGCGCCTCCAGCACCGCGGGGTGCAGGTTCGCCACCGCGGTCCCGGATGTGGTGATGACGAGCGCCGGCGCCCGCGAGACCTTGGCCAGGCCGAGGGCCAGGAAACCTGCCGACCGCTCGTCGACCCGAACGTGCAGGCGGAGGTGACCTGCGTGCTCGGCGGCCAACACGGCATACGCCAAGGGCGCGGAGCGCGATCCGGGACACAGAACCACCTCGCGCACGCCGGCTGCCACGGCCGAGTCGATCGCGGCACGGGCGAGGTCGAGCGCGGACACGGGGACGATCATGCCAGCGGCGGGCGACCCCTCCGCCTCGCCCCCGGAGCGTATGCCGCCCGCACGCTGCGCTCCCGCAGCGGCACACCGACGTTCGGCGCCCGTCGTCGCCTACGGCGCAGCAGTCCCGCGCACCCCGTGGTGCAGGGCCACGATGCCGCCCGACAGATTGCGCCAGCGCACCTGCGACCAGCCCGCGTCGGCGATCACCTGGGCCATTTCCCGCTGTGCGGGCCAGGCCCGGATCGACTCGGCCAGATAGACATACGAGTCCGGGTTCGAGCTCACTCGACGAGCCACGGCCGGCAGCGACCGCATCAGATATTCGGTGTAGATGCGCCGGAAGCCGGGATTCGTCGGCGCGGAGAACTCGCACAACACGAACCGCCCACCCGGCTTGGTCACCCGCGCAAACTCCCGCAGGGCCGCCGACGCGTCCGCCACGTTGCGCAGCCCGAAGGACATCGTCACCGCATCGAAGGTGCCGTCCGCGAAAGGCAGGCGCATCGCATCGGCCGCGGTGAACCCCATGTCGGGCCGCCGGGCCCGCCCCACCCGCAGCATCCCGAGCGAGAAGTCGGCGGGCACGACGTGCACTCCCGCGTCGGCCCAGGGCTCCGAGCTGGTGCCGGTCCCCGCGGCGATGTCGAGCACCGTCTCGCCCGGCCGGGCCGACACCGCGTCGACGACCGCCCGCCGCCAGCGGCGGTCCTGCCCCAGCGACAGCACGTCATTGGTCAAGTCGTACTTGGCGGCGACGTCGTCGAACATCGCCGCGACCTGATTCGGATCCTTCTCCAAGGTGGCGCGGCTCATGCGCTCATCCTGCCGCATGGGTCGTAGGCTTCCGTGACGATGACCACGATGCCCACCTCGCAATCCGGCCGCCTCGTGGCCCGTACGATCGCGCTTCCCCCGGCCACCGCCGACGATCTTCTCGCCCTCCTACCGCAGGCGGCGGACCATCGCGATCTTTGCTCGTGGGTGCGCCGCAGCGAAGGCCTCGTGGGCTGGGGCCGGGTAGCCGACTTCGACGCCACCGGGACCGACCGCTTCTCCGCCGCCACCGCGTGGTGGCGGACGCTGACGGCTGGGGCGGTGGTCCGTGACGATGTCCGGCTGCCCGGGACCGGTCCGATCGCCTTCGGCGCCATGGCGTATGCCGCTGCCTCGCCGACGCGATCCACCCTCGTCGTGCCCGCAGTCGTCGTCGGCCGTCGTGGTGACGTTGCCTGGTTGACCACCGTCACCCAAGGCACCCTCCCCGCCCCCGGGACCTTGCAGCAGCCGGCCCCCGAGCCGGCGTCGCCCGGTGAAATCGCCTTCGCGGACGGCGCCAGGACCGCCGCCGAGTGGGAGCTGGCTGTCGAAGAGGCCCTCGACCGCATCGCCGGGGGCGCCGTCGACAAGGTCGTTCTCGCCCGCAGCCTCATCGCGCGCGCCGTGAGCGACATCGATCCCCGCTGGCTGCTTCGCCGGCTGGCCGCGCGCTACGAGAACACGTGGGTATTCGCGGTCGCTGGCATGGTGGGGGCCACGCCGGAGATGCTCGTCCGCCTCGATCGCGGCCTGGCCACATCGCGGGTCTTGGCCGGGACGATTCGGCGCACCGGCGACGACGCCCACGATCTCGCCCTCGCCGGTTCGCTGGCCCGGTCCTCGAAGGATCTGGAGGAGCACGAGTACGCGGTCCGTTCGGTCGCCGACGCCCTCGGTCGCCACTGCTCCTCGATGAGCGTGCCGGAGTCGCCGTTCGTCCTGCATCTGCCCAACGTCATGCATCTCGCCACCGATGTCGCCGGGGCGGTCGACGACGGCGCCACATCGCTGGAACTCGCCGCGTCCCTGCACCCTTCGGCCGCCGTCTGCGGCACCCCGACGGCGGCAGCAGATCGGGTCATTGCCGAGCTCGAGGGCATGGACCGCGGCCGGTATGCCGGCCCGGTGGGCTGGATGGATGTCACCGGCGATGGCGAGTGGGGGATCGCCCTGCGCAGCGGTGAACTCGACCCGGCCGACCGGCGCCAGATCACCCTGTATGCCGGGTGCGGCATCGTCGCCGGCTCGGATCCCGCCGACGAGGTCGCCGAGTCCGACGCCAAGTTCATCCCGATGAGGGACGCTCTCACCGATCGCTGACGCTCGGCGGGCGTCCGAGGCGAACGCTGTCCATGCATGACGCCCTGACAGATCCTCGCCGCGCGAAGCGGCCGGCAAGGCGCCGTCGACAAGAAGAAGTCTGATGTGGCACCCAACCGATCCCCGGGGTGCGTAGTCATAGGGGTGACGCCGGCAACGCGGCCGGCGCAGCGACATACAGGGGTCACTCATGTTCTCTCGCAAGTCTTTTCGTGCTGTCATGGCGTCCTGCGCTGCCCTCGCAGGCACGGCCGGGATCGCTGCTGGCGTGACCGCAGCGCAGGCGGACACGGCCGCTGATCTCGCTCCCGCCGCGCCCGCGGCGACCACGGCGGCTGCGGGCTCCAAGGCCGGATATGTCGCCACCATCGAGAACGGTGTCCTCTGGCTGGTCAGCCCGACCGGCGTGAACACCCGCGTCACTGCGGCGCCGGACTCCGACCTGCATTTAGCCGATGTCTCCCGCAACGGCACCCGGTTCCTCTTCACGGCCCCGATCAATGACGAGTCCACCCGCATTGCGGCCTACGACTCGCTCAAGGGTGCCTGGTCGAGCTTCACGACATCGACCGTCGGCTCGGACATCATTCAGGCCCGTTTCACGGCGCCGTCCGCAGCGTCGATCTGGCTGGGCCGGCAGCGACCGGACGGGCAAGCTCCCTTCACGGAGCGGCGCAGCGTGACCGGCGCGCTCGAGCTCTCGGTGCCTGGCGCCTCGAGCGTCCTTCCGGCACCCGACGGCCTGACCTTCGCGACCGATGAGGGGGGCGGCCGAATCCGGGTCAGGGCCACTGCCACGGGCGCGCTGGTGCGCACCCTGCCCGCGGTGACCGGTCGCCGGTGCACGCCGCTGTCCAACTGGGACGCCGCGCGTCTGACGGCGATCTGCTGGAACGACGCGGCCATGCGTATGGACGTCTACCGGTTCGCGTGGGCGGGCGGGGCGCCGAGCGCGCTCACCCGGGCAAGCGCGCCCTTCGGCTTCGACGGCGCGTGGCGCACGAGCAAAGGCATCGTCGCGAGTGACGCGGTGCAGGGCACCGGCGACGGCATCGGCTTCGCCCCGCGCCCCGGCAGCTACACCGCGATCAAGGCCTCCTTTGCGACCTGGGGGATGGCCCACGTACAGACCGCGATCGGCTCCAAGGTGTATGTCATGGGCACCCCTTCCCCCGATCCGACCCTGAGCGCGATGTATGCCTATGACCTCGGCACCGGCAAGACCCTCCTCCTGGGCAGCAACGCCTCGGTCGTCGTCGACCCGCTCCGGTAGTCCGACGGCCCCCCGCAGCCACGACGCTTAGGTAAGCCTTACTTCCACCGTCGGGGGAGCCCTCGCCTAGACTCGGGCAGTTCGTGAAACCATTCACAAGCTCGGCGAGGGAACCCCATGACGCAGCCTGGTGATCAGGCCGATGTGGTCGTCGTCGGCGCGGGCCCGGGAGGCAGCGCTACGGCGGCCTATCTCGCCCAACACGGACTCGACGTGGTGCTTTTGGAGAAGGCCGCGTTCCCGCGCGACAAGATCTGCGGCGACGGCCTGACCCCGCGCGCAGTCAAGGAGTTGATCTCCCTCGGCGTCGACACCACCGGCTGGCAGCGCACCAAGGGCCTGCGGATCAAGGGCGGCGGCCACACGCTGACCCTCGACTGGCCCACGACGCGCAGCTTCCCCGACTACGGCATGGTCCGCACGCGTGGCCAACTCGACGAGACGCTCGCGCGCCACGCCGAGCACCGCGGCGCCCGCCTCCTCGAGCGCACCAGCGTCACCGCCCCGCTGCGTGACGAGCGCACCGGCCGGGTTGTCGGGGTCTGCGCCAAGCGCCTCGACGAGCGCGGTCGCGCCACGGGCGAGACGTATGCCGTTCGCGCCCCCGTCGTCGTCGCCTCCGACGGCGTCTCCTCCCGGCTGGCCACCGCGGCCGGACGCGAGAAGCGCGAGGACCGCGTCATGGGCGTGGCGGTCCGCGCCTACTACAAGACCCCCAAGCAGGACGACTATCTCGAGTCGCACCTGGAGCTGTGGACGCGTCGTGACGACGGCACCCGCATGCTGATGCCCGGCTATGGCTGGCTCTTCCCGCTCGAGGACGGCCGCACCAACGTCGGCCTGGGCATCCTGGATACCTCCAGTGCCTTCGGTCACACCGATTACAAGGACGTCATGCGGCGTTGGGTCGAGGACATCGATGCCGACTGGCACCTGACCCATGACGAGGCGGCCGGCCCGATCCGTGGGGCCGCTCTGCCGATGGGCTTCAACCGCACCCCGCTGTATGCCGATGGCCTCCTTCTCGTCGGCGACGCCGGGGGGATGGTCAACCCCTTCAACGGCGAGGGCATCGACTACGCCCTCGAAGCCGCCCGGGTGGGCTCGGAGTTGATCGCTCAAGCCCTGGCCCGGGGCAGCGACGCGGAGCGGGAGCGGGTCCTCGCGGCCTACCCGGGGGTGATGAAGCACGAACTCGGCGGCTACTTCACCCTCGGCCGCTGGTTCGCCCATGCCATCGGCAATCCCGAGGTCATGCGGATCGCCACGAAATACGGTCTCCCGCGGACCACGCTGATGCGTTTTCTCCTGAAATTGATGGCGAATCTGCCCGACAAGGGTGGTTCCAGTCCCAGCGACCGGATCGTCAATGCCTTGTCGCGTTTGGCTCCCGACGCATGAACGTCGAGTCGTCCGCCGCGTTGTCGGCCCGCCCCCCTAGGATGACGGAGGAATCGGTCGTGACGTGCACCACAACGAACGAAAGGGGAGTTGATCGGTCATGAGCAACCCCTATTTGCCGCTGCTGTTCTTCCTGCTCATCGGTGGTGGCTTCGCCGTCTTCTCGGTCGGGATCGCGCCGCTGACCGGCCCGCGCCGCTACAACCGCGCCAAGCTCGATGCGTATGAGTGCGGCATCGAGCCGAGCCCGCAGGCCAGCGGTGGTGGCCGAGTGCCGATCAAGTACTTCCTGATCGCCATGCTCTTCGTCATCTTCGACGTCGAGGCGCTCTTCCTTTATCCGTTCGCCGTCGCCTTCGGTCAACTCGGCCTGTTCGCGCTGTTGGCGATGGTGCTTTTCCTCCTCAACGCCTTCTTCATCGCCGACGCCTATGTGTGGCGCCGCGGCGGCCTCGACTGGGACTGACGGGACAACCATGGGAATCGAAGAGAAACTCCCCGCGGGTTTCCTGCTGACGACGGTCGAGCAGGTCGCCGGGTATATGCGCAAGAGCTCGGTCTGGCCGGCGACCTTCGGCCTGGCGTGCTGTGCGATCGAGATGATGGCGGTCGGCACCCCGGACTACGACATCGCCCGCTTCGGCATGGAGCGCTTCTCGGCTACCCCCCGCCAGGCCGACCTGATGATCGTCGCCGGGCGGGTCAGCCAGAAGATGGCGCCCGTCGTCCGGCAGGTCTACGACCAGATGCCCGAGCCCAAATGGGTCATCTCGATGGGTGTCTGCGCCAGTTCGGGCGGGATGTTCAACAATTACGCGATCGTCCAGGGCGTCGACCACATCATCCCGGTCGACGTCTACCTGCCCGGGTGCCCGCCGCGGCCGCAGATGCTGCTCAACGCGATCTTGACCCTGCACGACCAGATCCAGAACTCCAAGCTCGGCGTCAACAAGGTCGCCGCCGCCCGCGCCGCCGAGGCGGCCGCGCTGAGCGCCACGCCGACGCATCTGATGGCGCCGACCCACGACCACGGTGAACTCGCCGGACGGAGCCTGCTGGCATGACCGAAACCACGCCCCCCGCCGTCGACCCGCACGCCGCCGCGCAGGACAACCTGCCGGCCGCGCCCGGCACGACGCCCGAACCGGTCGAGGTCGGCGAGCGCCGCGGCATGTTTGGAGCGCGCGACACCGGCGACACCACCGGGTATGGCGGCCTGCGCGCCCCCATCCTGTTCCCGGGCGCCGCGGTGCGTCCCTATGGCGGCAACTTCGACGCCCTCGCCGACGCGGTCGAGGGTGCCATCGAGCCCGGCATGATCGAGCGTGTCGTCATCGACCGCGGCGAGATGACCCTCGTCGTGCCTCGCGAGCACCTGCCGGCCGTCGCCCGGGCCTTGCGTGACGACCCCGCGCTGCGCTTCGAGATGTGCCTGTCGGTCTCTGGTGTCCACTACCTCGCGGAGACGGGCAAGGAACTCCACGTCGTCTACCACCTGCTCTCCATCACCAATGGTGGTCGCCGGCTGCGCCTGGAGGTCACCGCACCCGACAGTGACCCGCACATTCCTAGCGTCGTGCCCACCTACCCCGCCGCGGACTGGCATGAGCGCGAGACCTGGGACATGTTCGGCATCATCTTCGACGGCCACCCCGCCCTGACTAGGGTTCTCATGCCCGACGACTGGCCGGGGCACCCCCAGCGCAAGGACTACCCGCTTGGCGGGATCCCAGTGGAATACAAGGGCGGGACCGTGCCCCCGCCCGACCAGCGGAGGGCCTACAACTGATGAGCGACAGCACTGTGTTCACCGCGGCCGACCCGGATGAGGTCCACCGCATCGACGATCTCGATGAGAATGTCGATATTTACGCGGCGTCGGGTGCCGAGTCCGACGGCCGGGTCTTCAATGCCGTCGGCGGCGACTGGGAAGACATCGTCGGCGAGGTGGGCTCGCGTCCTGAGGAACGCATCGTCGTCAACATGGGTCCGCAGCACCCGTCCACTCATGGCGTGCTCCGCCTCATCCTCGAACTCGAGGGCGAGACCGTCACCGAGGCACGCGCGGGCATCGGCTACCTGCACACGGGTATCGAGAAGAACATGGAGTTCCGCACCTGGACCCAGGGCGTGACTTTCTGCACCCGCATGGACTACGTCATGCCGCTGCACACCGAGACCGCCTACTGCCTGGCCGTCGAGAAGCTGCTCGGCATCACCGACCAGATCCCCGAGCGGGCCAGCGCGATCCGCGTGCTGATGATGGAACTCAACCGGATCACCAGCCACCTGGTCTGTATGGGCACCGGCGGCATGGAGATGGGCGCGACCACGGTCATGACCATCGGCTTCCGCGAGCGGGAGCGCATCCTGTCGGTCTTCGAGATGATCTCCGGTCTGCGGATGAACCACGCCTACATCCGGCCCGGCGGTGTCGCCCAGGACCTCCCGGCCGGTGCGCTGCAGGCCATCCGTGACCTGATCCCCGAGGTCCGCAAGGGCATCCACGAGCTCGAGTTGCTGATGCTCGAGAACCCCATCCTCAAGGGCCGCATGGTCGGCGTCGGTTCCCTCGACCTGACCGGCTGCATGGCTTTGGGCATCACCGGGCCGATGCTCCGCTCCGCGGGCCTGCCGCACGACCTGCGCAAGTCCGCGCCCTACTGCGGCTACGAGAAGTACGACTTCGACATTCCCGTGCGTCACGGCGCCGACGCCTACGACCGCCTGTGCGTGCGCATCGACGAGATGTATCAGTCGCTGCGGATCGTGGAGCAGGTCTGCGATGAGTTGCAGAACAACCCCGGCCCGGTGATGGTCGAGGACAAGAAGATCGCCTGGCCGGCCCAGTTGGCCGTCGGCCCCGACGGCATGGGTAACAGCCTGGCGCACATCAAGGAGATCATGGGCACCTCGATGGAGTCCCTGATCCACCACTTCAAACTGGTCACCGAGGGTTTCCGGGTCCCCCCCGGCCAGGCCTATGCCGCGGTCGAGTCGGCCAAGGGTGAGCTCGGCTGCCACGCCGTCTCCGATGGCGGCACCCGCCCCTATCGGGTGCACTTCCGCGAGCCCAGCTTCAACAACCTGCAGGCCGTGTCGGCGATGTGTGAAGGCGCTCAGGTCGCCGATGTCATCGTCGCGGTGGCCTCGATCGACCCAGTTATGGGAGGCGTGGACCGATGACAAGGACTTCTCGCGGTTGGGCTTTAGGGGGCGTCGACCGCTGATGGAGCACTACGGAGAACAGACCGCGTCCGGTCACCTGCACGTCCCGGCGGCGAGCAAAGAGCCGTATGCCGATGACGTGCTCGCCGGCCTGCACACCGACGCGCAGGCCGTCATTGCGCGCTACCCCAACGCCCGCTCGGCCCTGCTGCCGCTGCTCCACCTGGTCCAGAGCGTCGACGGCTATATCACCGGCCGCGGCATCACCTTCTGCGCCGACGTCCTCGGCCTGACCGAGGCCGAGGTCAGCGGCGTCGCGACCTTCTACACCCAGTACAAGCGCCACCCCAATGGCGAGTACACCGTCGGCGTCTGCACCAACACCTTGTGCGCGATCATGGGCGGCGACCAGATTTGGGATGCCGTCAGCGAGCACCTCGACCTCGGGCATGACGAGACCACCGGCGACGGCAAAATCACCCTGGAGCGGGTGGAGTGCAATGCCGCCTGCGATTTCGCCCCCGTCGTGATGGTCAACTGGGAGTTCTACGACAACCAGACCCCAGAGTCGACGATCGCCCTGGTCGACGACCTGCGCGCGGGCGCGCCCGTCCGGCCGACCCGCGGCCCGAATCGCCAGTGCACCTTCAAGGAGATGTCGCGCGTGCTTGCCGGCTTCCCCGACGGACGTGCCGACGAGGGCGTGGGCGCCGGCCCCGCGACCCTGGAGGGGCTGCGCGTAGCGCACGAACACCACTGGACCGCGCCGCCGTCCTCTTTTTCCGGTCCCGAGGCTGACCACGCCGACATCGCCGCGGACGCTCGTGACGAGCGCGCCGTCGTGCGCGAGGTGGCCGTCGAATCCCTCGAAGGCGCCCGTCAGGCCACCGACACCACGCAGGCAGGGGAGTGAGATGACGACGCTGACCCCGATCCTCTCGAAGTTCTGGGACCACCCCCACAGCTGGACCCTCGAGACCTACGAAGCCAATGACGGCTACAAAGCCCTCAAGAAGGCCTTCGGGATGGAGCCGTCCGCCCTGGTCGGGATGGCCAAGGACTCCGGCCTGCGCGGCCGTGGCGGAGCCGGCTTCCCCACCGGCATGAAGTGGTCCTTCCTGCCCCCGCCGGACGGCGGGCCGCGCTATCTCGTCGTCAACGCCGACGAGTCCGAGCCGGGCACGTGCAAGGACATCCCGTTGATGATGGCCGCCCCCCACTTCCTCATCGAAGGGGTCGCGATCACCTCGTTCGCGATCGGGTGCAATCACGCCTTCATCTACCTGCGCGGCGAGGTCGTGCACGTCTACCGCCGCCTGATGCGGGCGGTCGAAGAGGCGTATGCCGCGGGCCACCTCGGCAAGAATATCCACGGCTCGGGCTTCGACCTCGACGTGACCGTGCACGCCGGTGCCGGCGCCTACATCTGTGGCGAAGAAACCGCGCTGCTCGACTCCCTGGAGGGTCGCCGCGGCCAGCCGCGCAGCAAGCCGCCATTCCCGGCCGTCGCCGGCCTCTATGCCCGGCCGACGGTCGTCAACAATGTCGAGTCCATCGCCTCCGTGCCGCCGATCCTGCTGCACGGCGCCGACTGGTTCGCGGGGATGGGCGCCGAGGGTTCGAAGGGCTTCGGCATCTTCTCCCTCTCCGGCCACGTCACCCGCCCCGGCCAGTACGAAGCCCCGCTCGGTATCACCCTGCGCGAGCTGCTCGACATGGCCGGCGGAATGCGCGACGGCAAGCAGTTGAAGTTCTGGACCCCTGGCGGGTCCAGCACGCCGCTGTTCACCGCCGAGCACCTCGATATCCCGCTCGATTTCGACTCGGTCGCCAAGGCCGGCTCGATGCTCGGCACCAGAGCCCTGCAGATCTTCGACGAGACCACCTGCGTGGTGCGGGCGGTCGATCGGTGGACCGACTTCTACAAGCACGAGTCCTGCGGCAAGTGCACCCCATGCCGCGAAGGCACCTGGTGGCTCAAGCAGATCACCGGACGCCTAGAGCACGGCCAGGGCACCGAGGAAGACCTGGAGAAGCTGCTGGACATCTGCGACA
Source organism: Nostocoides sp. (assembly GCF_035343835.1). Classification (NCBI taxonomy): domain Bacteria; kingdom Bacillati; phylum Actinomycetota; class Actinomycetes; order Micrococcales; family Intrasporangiaceae; genus Nostocoides; species Nostocoides sp. Next base: position 10,913 of record NZ_DAOQZV010000076.1, read on the forward strand.
ACATCCTCGGGCGCAGCTTCTGCGCGCTCGGTGACGGCGCCACCTCGCCGGTGACCAGCAGCATCCAGTATTTCCGCGAGGAATACCTCGATCACCTGCGTCATGGCGGCTGTCCGTTCGATCGGGACGCCTCGTCCCTCTTTGCCAAGGAGAAGGCCTCCGTATGAGCGTCATCCCCGACAAGCCGGTGGCCACCGATCTGGTCAACCTGACCATCGACGGCATCCCGGTCTCGGTGCCCAAGGGCACCTTGATCATCCGCGCCGCGGAGCAGGCCGGCATCGAGATCCCGCGCTTTTGCGACCACCCCTCACTGGAGCCGATGGGCGCCTGCCGGCAATGCCTGGTCGAGGTCGCCATGCCCGGCCCGCCCGGCCCGGACGGCAAGCCCGGCGCGCCCCGTCAGATGCAGGGCCCGCCCGGGCGCATGAAGCCCCAGGCCTCCTGCGTGATGACCGTGGCCGAAGGCATGGAGGTCAGGACCCAATACACCTCGCCCGGTGCCGACAAGGCCCAGCGCGGTGTCATGGAGTTGCTCCTGATCAACCACCCGCTCGACTGCCCGGTCTGCGATAAGGGCGGCGAATGCCCGCTGCAGAACCAAGCGATGAGCGCCGGCCGCGCCGTTTCGCGCTTCGAGGATTCCAAGCGCACCTATGCCAAGCCGATCAATATCTCCAGCCAGGTCCTGCTCGATCGCGAACGCTGCGTCCTGTGCGCCCGCTGCACCCGCTTTTCCGACCAGATCGCCGGCGACCCCTTCATCGCCCTGGTCGAGCGAGGTGCCCTGCAGCAGGTCGGCATCTACGAAGAGCACCCCTTCGAGAGCTACTTCTCGGGCAACACCGTGCAGATCTGCCCGGTCGGTGCCCTGACCGGCGCGGCCTACCGCTTCCGGTCGCGGCCTTTCGACCTCGTCTCGACTCCCGGTGCCTGCGAGCACTGCGCGAGCGGCTGCGCCATCCGCACCGACCACCGTCGCGGCACCGTCCTGCGCCGGATGGCGATCAACGACCCGGCCGTCAACGACGAGTGGAACTGCGACAAGGGCCGCTGGGCCTTCACAGCACCCACCGTCGGTGACCGATTCGGCTTCCCGATGGTCCGCGGTGCCGACGGTGAACTCGAGGTCACGTCCTGGCCCGAGGCGCTCGCGGCCGCGGCGGCTGGCCTGCGCGGACGCACCGCGGGCGTGCTGACCGGTGGCCGCGTCAGCGTTGAGGACGCCTACGCCTACGGCAAGTTCGCCCGTATGGTGCTCGCCACCAATGCGATCGACTTCCGGTCGCGCCCCCACAGTCGCGAAGAAGCCCGCTTCCTCGCCGCGCATGTGGTCGCCACCGGTCCCGAGAGTGGCGCGGCCACCTACGCGGCCATCGAGAAGGCACCCAGCGTCCTGCTCGCCGGCTTCGAGCCGGAGGAGGAGAGCCCGATTCTCTTCCTGCGCCTGCGCAAGGCCTTCCGCAAGAACAAGACGCGCGTCAGTTCGCTGGCTCCCTTCGCCACCCGCGGGCTGGCCAAGGTGGGTGGCACCCTGATCCCGGCCGCTCCGGGCACCGAGACCGAGTTGCTCGCCTCCGATGTGGCCGCCGATGCCCTCGCCGGCGAGGGCAGCATCCTGTTCGTCGGCGAGCGACTGGCGACCGTTCCCGGTGCCCTGGCCGCCGCCCTCGCCCTGGCCGACCGGACCGGCGCCA
>NZ_DAOQZV010000077.1:0-12601 GCF_035343835.1 Nostocoides sp.
GGTCGGCCTGGCGGCCTGCAGCGGTGGGGGCAGCGGCAGTAGCGGCACCGCGGGGGCGCGCACACGGCATACGTCCTCGGGAATGGGGAGCGACGCGCCGTCCGACACACCCACGCCGAGCACACCGGAGCCCGTCTCAATCACGATCGGGGCGAGCGGCGACCTGTTGACGCATGTCGCCGTCCGCCGCAGCGCCGAGGCGTATGCCGGCCGCCCCGGCCACTACGACTTCAGCCCGATGTTCGCCAAGGTGGCGCCGCTGATCAAGGGCCCCGATCTCTCCTTGTGTCATCTGGAGACCCCGCTGACCTCGACAGACACCAACCTCTCCCGGCCCGGCATCTTGGTCTTCAACACCCCTCACGAGCTTGCGGACGGAGCCGTGGCCGCGGGCTATAAGGGGTGCGACTTCGCCTCCAACCACACCTGGGATCAGGGGCTTGCCGGCCTGAAGGACACCATCGGCGTCTTCACAAGCGTCGGCTTGGGGTATGCCGGGCCGGGGGCGAGCGCGAAAGACCCGATTGAGGTCGCGATATATGACGTGGGTGGCGTCAAGGTCGCCCACCTCGGCTTCACCTACACGATCTACAACAACTGGGGACCCAACACCGACGTCCCTCCGGAAGCGCCCTGGCTGGCCGACGCCCTGTGGCCGGCGACCGGGGCCGAGGGCATCATCCGCGACGCCAAGCAGGCCCGCGCCGACGGCGCCGACATCGTCGTCGTCAGCCTGCACTGGGGCCAGGAGTATGTCGCCGAGCCCACACCCGACCAGAGCGAACTGGCCAAGGCGTTGTTGGACTCCCCCGAGGTCGACTTGATTCTCGGGACGCACGTCCACCGGGTTCAGCCCTGCCAGGTGATCAACGGCAAGTACGTCTTCTACGGGCTCGGGAACTTCCTGTCCAACCAGTCGCCGCAGGTGGATGCAAGCCTGCTCCCGCAGACCCAGGAGGGCATGTTTGCGCAGGTGACGATCACCCGGGACGCGGACGGCACGGTCACCTCCAGCGCCGCCTATCAGCCGACGCACGTCAACCTGGCCGGGCATGTCATCGAGCCGGCGACCAAGGCCGGCAACCCGACGACCTTCGACCGGGTGACCAAGGTCTTGACCTCGCTCGGCGACTGCCCGCTCACGCCGTTGACCCCGTAACGTGCGTGCGGACCGGATGACTCAGCCGGTCGCGGCCACGATCAGCCCGTCGGCGATCCAGCCGCGCAGTCGCGGCGTCTGCTCGGCACGCACCTCGTCCGCGTCCAGGTCAAGGAGGGCGGCGATCGCCACCAGCGCGGCGCGGGCGCTCAGGTCGCCGTCGCACACGGACAACAGCGCCGCGCCGACGGTGTCGAGGCGATCCGTCACGCGCAGGCCGCCGCCCTGCCGGGCCACGATGACGCGCGGTTCGGCTTCACCCGGCCGGTAGTGGTGCTCGACGGTGACATCCTGCGCGACCGTCCACGTGGCGTCCAGGACCGCATCATCGTCGTGCTCGGCCAGCCACGACCGAGCCGCAATGCCACGCTCGATCACCGGGCCCATCGGCCCCGTCACGGGGCCGCGCGCGTCGGTGAGTTCGACGAAGGGCGCGCGCTCCACCGTGGGGCGGTGCAGCGTGACCACACCGAACGCGACCCCGGTCACCGAGCGGCTAGCGAAGTCGTCGAGCCAACTGGCATACATCCGTGCGTAGTCGGCCGTGCCGCTCTGCTGGCCGCCGTCGCGCGCCCAGGTCTCGGCATACTGCCCGGGGTCCTGGATCTCGCGCAGCACCACCCAGGCGTCGACCCCGGCGCCCTGAGCCCAGGCCCCGATCCGATTGCGCCAGTCGCCGCCGTCGCTGACCTCCCAGTTGGCGAGGATCTGGGCGATGCCTCCGGGCTCGAGGTGCTCACCGAGGCCGGCAACGAGCGCCTGGACCGTGTCGTCACCGTGGCCGCCCGCATCGCGGTATTCGTAGGTCGGCACGTGCGCATCGCGCGGGGTGATCACGAAGGGCGGGTTGCTGACGATCAGCCCGAACCGTTCTCCCGCAACGGGTTCGAGCATCGACCCGGTCCGCAGTTCCCACTCCTGCTCGTTGAGCGCGGCATTGAACGCGGCATACGCCAAGGCCCGGGTGGAGAGGTCGGTCGCGACGATCCGGTCCGCGTGCCCGGCCAGGTGCAGGGCCTGCACCCCGCAGCCGGTGCCGAGGTCCAGGGCGCGGCTCACGCGGGGTCGAGGTGTCCAGGCGGCGAGAGTGGCTGAGGCGCCGCCGACGCCGAGGACGTGATCGGTCCGCAGCGGCGCGCGAGTGGCGATCTCGCCCTGATCCGAGGCGACCCACCAGTCGGTGTTGTCATCGCCGTATGGCTGCAGATCGCATGTCGCGATCAACGCGTCGCCCGCGATCCGCGCCAGCCCGAGCGCGATGGCACCGGCGCTGCCGAGCGATGGGAGCGCGCGATCGGCGTCGCGCAGATCGACCGGGTCACCCAGGATGAAGAGCCGGATAAGGACGGCGACCGGATCGGCGTGCGCACGGGTCGCCCGCTCGGCCGGCAACCGTTGCTCGCGGGCCAGCGCGCCGGCGGCCACCGCCTCGAGGACCTCGTCGCAGCGAGCCGCCGTATAGGGGGCGGCGCGCAGGTCGGCACGCAGGCGCGCGATGGCGTCGGGATCGAGGAGCAGGGGCATGGCCGAAACGCTATCTCTCGTGGCGCGCGAGGAGGATCCGCCTAGACCGGGGCCGGGTGACGAGCCTCGCCGACTGCCGTGGCGCGACGACGGGAGCGGGCGGACGCGCTCTCAGCGGGCGATGGCGAAGTCCGGCGACTCGGCCGTCTCAGCACTCCTCGAGGGGCCGGCCGGGTCAGCGTCGAGGGCAGACGCCGGTGTGTCGAGAGACCCCGGGCCGCTCGTCGGCGATGCCGGCGTCGAGGCGCGCGTGGGTTCAGCCACGGTGCGCGTCGGCCCCGAGCCGGGAGCGGAATCGGCGAGTTCGCCGATCAGCCCGAGCACACGCACGCCTAAGGCGGCGAGGAAGAGCGCGTCGGCGACCAGTTCGAGGCACTCCTCGAGCGTCTGCTCCAGCCGTTCGACAGTCATCGGCATGGTCGCCGGGTCGATGGTGTCCATGCCGATGGCGATGGCCGCGGTGAGAGCCCCCAGGCAGAACAGCACCAGCGCGGTCGTGTCGGCGCGCAGCGCACGCAGGACGAAGGGCAGGAAGATCAGCCCGGCGATCGCGACAAAGAGCATCTGGAAGTCCCCGGGCGCCAACCAGCTCAGGCCCGGGATCCGGATGTCGCGTGGCGCGAGGACGCGGTCGCGGATCCGCTCGTGGACGGCGAAGCGGTCATCGAGCGCGAGATAGACCATTCCTGCCGCCAGCAGCCAGTGCACGAGGCGGGCGCCCCGTGACCAGCCCCGAAGCCGCCCGACGACGGCGGCGAGGGCCGAAGCCGAGGCGGCGAGCACGAGGAAGACCGTCTGGATCCACGTCATCGGCGTCAGTTCGGGCGCGATCCACACCCAATAGCGCGGGTATTGGGCAGCCGCGAGCACCGCAGGAACGAGGACCGAGAGGGCGAGCAGGGCGACGACCAGGCGGAATCGGGCCTTGGTGAGAGAGGGGGTCACGCTCTTCACCTTGCACTACCGGCGAGCTCAACCCGGGCAGCCACCACATCCACCGGCGCGCCGTCCGCAGCGGCCTGGATGGCGGTGGCGAACATGATCGCGCCCCGGGCGAGCACCTCGTCGCGCCACCAAGCGCTGTGGGCGGTTTGGATGATGCGGCCCTCGGCCAACAGCAGGCGATCGATCGGATCGTCGGCGTCGAAGGCGATCTCGTCGACGGCGTAGCCGCGCAGTCGATGCGTGAGCAGGGCGTCGCGCACGGCGCTCTGGTCGACCAGGACCGGGCGCCCGACGTTGACGACGAAGGCATCGGGATGGAGCAGCGCGAACTCCTCCGCCCCGAGGATGGGCGGCACGCCGGGGCGAGTGGACGCGCATACGGCAACCAGGTCGGCCTCGGCGAGGGCGGAGCGCAGGCCGGCCATCTCGATGCCCTCCGCGCGCGCGACGGCCGCTGCGGACGGGTCGATGTCGACACCCACCACGCGCATCCCCAGGCCACGCGCGAGGCCGGCCAGCCGGGTTCCGATCCGGCCCACGCCGATGACAGCGAGCGTGCGCGAGGTGATCTCGACGCCGCGCAAGGAGACATCTGACCGGACCCGCCCGCGCGCCTTCTCGTTCGCGAGGTGGACGCGGGTTGCGCTGGCGAAGATCAGTGCCAGGGCGTGTTCGGCGACGGCATTGGTGGCGTATTCGGGCAGCGTCGTCACACCGATCCCCCGCGCCGCAAGGGCAGCAAGATCGAGGTGTTCGTAGCCGGTGGCATAGAGCACGATGTGGCGCAGATCCGGCAGCGCGTCCAGGAGCTCAGCGTCCAGGACGGGCAGGGTGACATTCGTGGTGGCGAGCACGTGCGCGCCCCGCAGCAAGGCGATCGCCTCCTCGTGGGAGGGGGCCGTATGCCGCTTGGCGAAGGCGACCTCGTGCCGCACGCGCAGCGCTTTGGCGGATGCCGTTGGCAGGCTGGCCTCGCCGGCCCGGCTGATGATGACGACCTTCGTGCTCATTGCGGCATACCTCCCCGTATGCGGCCCGCTCGTCGGACTGCTTGTCCCTCCAGACGCGTCAGCCTCGAGAAGGGTTGTGCACATGTCGGCACAAGCTAGGCCCGGTGTGGGCTGCCTCTGGGGCAGCCCACACCGGGCCTGAGCGGATCGTTATCGGGGCGTTAACCGCACGGCGTGCCTCGCACTGGGGCGGCGCGAAGAACGTCGTGGGATGGCCTAGTGGCGTTCGACGGGCTCGTTCGCGATGGCGTCGTCGGGGCTTATTCCGGCGTGGCCGGGTGCCTGCACCAACTCCGGAGCGACGTGCCGCGCCGGCGCGTTCTCGCCATCGCCACCGTCGGTGATGGAGATGCCGCGCCGCTTGGAGACGGCGACCGCGGCAACGACGATCAGGAAGGCCGTAGCGGCGATGCCGTAACGCACCGCGGCGTTCTCGCCGCCACCGATGGACAAGGTGACGATCGCCGGGGCGACGAGCACCGACACGAGGTTCATGACCTTGATCAGCGGGTTGATCGCCGGGCCGGCGGTGTCCTTGAACGGGTCGCCGACGGTGTCGCCGATGACCGTGGCCGCGTGAGCGTCGGTGCCCTTGCCGCCGTGGTGGCCGTCCTCGACGAGCTTCTTGGCGTTGTCCCAGGCGCCACCGGAGTTGGCGAGGAAGACCGCCATGAGCGCGCCGGCACCGATCGCACCGGCCAGGAAGCCGGCGAGGGCACCGATGCCGAGGCCGAAACCGACGGCGATCGGGGTCAGGGCGGCGAGCAGGCCCGGGGTGGCCAGCTCACGCAGCGAGTCCTTGGTGCAGATGTCGACGACCCGGCCGTATTCGGGCTTGGCCGTACCTTCCATGATCCCGGGGATCTCGCGGAACTGGCGACGAACCTCGAACACGATGGCGCCGGCCGCCCGGGTGACCGCGTTGATGGCCAGACCGGAGAAGAGGAAGACGACGGCGGCACCGAGGATCAGACCGACCAGAGTGTTGGGCGAAGTGACCAGCGCACTGGCGTTGGCCAGCCACTTGGTGGCCTCATCCTGCGTGGTGTTGCCGGGGTCGCTGATGTCGCGGACCGCGGTCTGCCAGGCGTCGGTATAGGAGCCGAAGAGCGCCGTCGCGGCGAGCACGGCCGTCGCGATCGCGATGCCCTTGGTGATCGCCTTGGTGGTGTTGCCCACCGCGTCGAGCTCGGTGAGGATCTGGGCGCCGTCGCCGTCGACGTCACCGGACATCTCGGCGATGCCCTGGGCGTTGTCCGAGACCGGCCCAAAGGTGTCCATGGCGACGATGACGCCGACCGTGGTCAGCAGACCGCACCCGGCCAAGGCGACGAGGAAGAGCGAGAGGGCCACCGCGCCGCCGCCGAGGAGGTAGGCGAGGTAGACCGCGCCACCGATGATCGCGGCCGTGTAGACGGCCGATTCCAGGCCGACGCCGATACCCGAGAGCACAACGGTGGCCGGACCGGTGAGCGAGGTGCGGGCCACATCGCGGGTCGGCTTGTCCTCGGTGCCGGTGAAGTAGCCGGTCAGCCAGAGGATCACACCCGCCAGGGCGATGCCGATGACCACGGCGAGGATCGCCGTCATGCGGGGGTTGCCGGTCAGCGCGGCGACCTCTTCGTTGGTCGAGCCGAGCTTGGCGTAGGTGTCCGGCAGGTAGAGGAAGGCGGCGACCGCCGACAGCGCCGCAGAGATGGCGGCGGCGATGTAGAAGCCGCGGTTGATGGCCTTCAGGGCGTTCTCGCCGGGGCGCGCCTTGGTAATAAAGACGCCGAGGAGGGCGGTGATCGCGCCGATGGCGGGGACGATCAGCGGGAAGACCAGGCCGTAGGAGCCGAACGCGACCGAGCCGAGGATGAGCGCCGCAACGAGCATCACGGCATACGACTCGAAGAGGTCGGCAGCCATACCGGCGCAGTCGCCCACGTTGTCGCCGACGTTGTCGGCGATCGTCGCCGCGTTGCGGGGGTCGTCCTCGGGGATGCCGGCCTCGACCTTGCCGACAAGGTCGGCGCCCACGTCGGCCGCCTTGGTGAAGATGCCGCCGCCGACCCGCATGAACATCGCGAGGAGCGCGGCGCCGAAGCCGAAGCCTTCGAGGACCTTGGGGGCGTCACCCTGGTAGAGCAGGACGACGACAGAGGCACCGAGCAGGCCGAGGCCCACCGTGGCCATACCGACGACACCACCGGTGCGGAAGGCGATCTTCATGCCTTCGTCGCGCTTGCCTTCACGGGCCGCCTCGGCGACGCGGACGTTGGCCTTGACCGCCAGGCTCATCCCGAGGTAGCCGATGGCGGCAGAGAACAGGGCGCCGACGACGAAGAAGGCCGATCGGCCGATCTTGATGCCGGTGTCACCCGGCAGCAGGAAGAGGAGGCCGAAGACGAGCACCACAAAGATGGCGAGCGTGCGGAACTGCCGAGAGAGGTAGGCCTTGGCGCCCTCTTCGACGGCCGAGCCGATGCTCTGCATATTCTCGGTGCCGGCGCTGTGCGCGAGCACCTGACCGCGGAAGACCCAGCCCATGACCAGGGCAATCAGGGCGATGGCAAGAACCGCGATGGTCAGGGTGCGATTGCTGCCGCTCAACTCCAAAGTCGATCCGGCTGCAGGCAGCAGCGATACCAGGCCTGTCATGGGCCCATCCTCCTCGATGGTTTTACGTCAAGAAGTCCCCTGGCCGCAGGTGGAAGCGCCGGGGACACTGGGGTCAGGCTATACCGGTCTACGCACACGCCAGAACGCGTGTGCCCGGTGTCACGTCACGCCGGCGAGGCGTCGAACGCGCTCAGGGCGCCCGCGACATCCTCGTGCACCGGGAGCACCAGATCGACGCCTGTGACCTTGATCACGCGAAGGATGCGGTCGTTTGCGGCGACCCGTAGGTGGCCGTTGCGGATGCGCAGTTCGCGCAGCCGCCCGACCAGCACCCCCAGGCCGGTCGAGTCCAGGAACGAGACTTCGGTCAGATCGGCGATGACACGATCGGACCCGGCGGCGATGACCGCGGTGAGGGCATCACGCAAGAGGTGAGCCGTGTGGAGATCGACCTCGCCTTCGGCGTGAACGACGGCCACGTCCCCGTGGTGGTCAGTCGTAACGACGAGCATGTGAACCGTTCGCTCCTGCGGTGAAAGTTGAAAGCGGAGCAAAATGCCCCGGAGCAGCGCTTACGGTAAACCACAGATGCCCAGGACAACAGACGACCACTACAGCCCCGAGGATGCGGTCGGGGCACTCGCGGCCGATGCGTCAATGGGGTCTTTGCGGCACTGCCGCACTCTTCCGGCCCGGGCGGCCGATTCTGCGGAGATCCCCGAGTGGGTCGACCCGGCGCTGGCCATGGCGCTGCGCGGTGCCGGCATCGAGCGCCTGTGGAGCCACCAATCGTCGGCCGCGTCGCTCGCCCACGCGGGGGGCCACGTGGTCCTAGCGACAGGGACGGCCTCGGGAAAGAGCCTGGGGTATGTCCTGCCGGGCTTGACGGCGGTGATCGAAGGGACCCGAGCCGCCAACGGGCGGGGCGCCACCATGCTCTATCTCGCGCCGACCAAGGCGCTGGCCGCCGATCAGGCGGCCGCGATCGACCGGTTGGCCGTGCCTGGCGTGCGAGCCGCGGTCTATGACGGCGACACGGTGACCGAGGAGCGGCGATGGATTCGAGACCACGCCAATGTGGTGTTGAGCAACCCCGATCTGCTCCATCACTCCTTGCTGCCCGGGCATGCGCAATGGGCCTCCTTCCTGCGAGCGTTGCGCTTCGTCGTCATCGACGAGTGCCATGCGTACTCGGGGATATTCGGATCCAATGTCGCTCTTGTGCTGCGGCGCCTTCGACGTGTGCTGGAGCGCTATCGCGCGGAGCCGGTCTTCGTCCTGGCGTCCGCGACGGTCAGTTCGGCGGGTGCCCACGCGAGTGAGTTGACCGGGCTGCCGGTCAAGGAGATCTCCACCGACGGCTCGCCCCGGGGGCCGGTGACCTTTGCGTTGTGGGAAGCGCCGACGTATGTCGATCGCTCGGGTCGCGAGCGTCGTCTCTCGGTCTCGACGGTTACCGCGCGCCTGCTCGGCGAGTTGGTCGGGTCGGGGATCCAGACACTGGCCTTCGCGCGCTCTCGGGCCGGCGTGGAGACGGTGGCCAGTGCGGCCAATCGCGCGCTCGAGGACGCGGGGTTTGCCCAACGGGTCTCGGCCTATCGCGGGGGCTATCTGCCCGAGGAGCGACGCGAGCTCGAGCGGGCGTTGCGATCGGGATCGCTGCGCGGGATCGCGGCGACGAACGCCCTGGAACTCGGGATCGACGTCAGCGGGCTCGACGCCGTCCTGATGGCCGGGTGGCCCGGGCGCCTGTCCTCCCTGTGGCAGCAGGCCGGCCGGGCCGGCCGTGGGGGCGGGCCGTCGCTGGCCCTGCTGGTCGGGGCGGACGATCCCCTGGACGCCTATGTCGTTGACCATCCGGAGGTTATCTTCGATGCGCCGGTCGAACGCACGATCATCTTTCCGACCAACCCACGGTTGCTGCCCCGGCAACTGGTGGCCGCGGCATACGAGCGGCCGATCACGGAAGCCGACGAGGCCTACTTCGGGCCGGCGCTGATGCCGACGCTTGACCAACTGGTGGCCGCGGGCGTGCTTCGGCGGCGCCCGACCGGTTGGTTCTGGCCCTCGGACTCCCGGCCCGATGACATCGGATCGCTGCGTAGCGGCGCCGAGGTCGTCGCGATCGTCGAGGGCGCCAGCGGGCGCGTGATCGGGACCGTCGACGCGGGCTCGGCACAACACCAGGTGCATACGGGGGCGGTGCACGTGCATCAAGGGGCAACTTTCGTCGTCACCGAACTGGACCTGGGGGCAGCCACGGCAACGGTGGTCCGCGGCGATCCCGGTTGGTCGACCTTCGCGCGGTCGACGTCCGCCTTCGAGTTGGGCACGCCGACCACCACGCGTTCCTACGGGCCGGTGAAGGTGTACATCGGCGAGGTCGTCGTGCGCCGGCAAGTGGTCTCCTTCGTCCGGCGGCTGCCCGGCGGGGAGGTGCTCGGTGAGCATCCGTTGGACCTGCCCGTCGGTGTGCTGCGGACCCAGGGGGTCTGGTGGACGATGGCGGCTGACGCCCTGGCTCGCGCGGGTATCGGCGAGGACGCACTGCCCGGCGCAGCGCACGCCGCCGAACACGCGGCCATCGGGATGCTGCCACTGTTTGCGACCTGCGACCGGTGGGACATCGGCGGGGTCTCGACCGCGGTGCATCCCCAGACCGGACTGCCGACGATCCTGGTCTACGACGGCTATCCCGGCGGCGCGGGATACGCGGCGCGCGGGCATGAGATCCTGACCCAATGGCTCGGCGCCACGCTGGCGGCGGTGCAGGACTGCCCCTGCGAGGCCGGTTGTCCGCGTTGCATCCAGTCCCCGAAGTGCGGGAACGGCAACAACCCCTTGGACAAGGGTGGCGCGATCGCCCTGCTCGACCTGGTGACCACGGCTCTTGAGACGCGGCCGAGCTGAGCTTCCCCCGGTCCGGCGCGCGAAGGCGGGTTACGGTAGATGTCGGCCCGCCGGACCGAGCGGCCAGGGACCGTGGCCGGCGCCCGCTGAATGTCAAGGAGTCTGTTACCCATGATCATCTTCGGTTTGCTTCTCCTTCTGGCGGTTGCCGGGGTGGGCACCTGGCTCTATCTGGCGCTGAGCGACTTGGCGAGCCCTCCGGTCAGTGAACTGAGCGCCCTCGGCGTGACCATCGGCTTCTCTCCCCTGGCGCTATTGGCGATCGGGTTCGGTTTGGCCCTGGCGCTGGCCATCGGTTATGGCCTGATTCGCGCCGGCATCGGCCGCAAGTCGCGCCAGCGCAAGGAGCGCAAGAGTCTCGAACGTGAGGCCCAAGAAAACCGCAAGGTTGCTGAGGAGGCCGCCGCCCGGCGCCTGGAGACCGAACGGAACGCGCCGCGCACCTTCACCGGGCCGGTCGACGACTCGACCGTCGGCTGGAAGACAACCGACGGCGGCACCGGCACCCCTCCCCCGCCGCCCCCGCCGCGCAGCTGACCCCTCCGTGCACGGGCGGCCAGCGAGCGAACCGAGTCAGTCGGCAAAGATGGGCCCGGCGCGCGAACTGGCACTCGCGATCCGGTGACCGAGGATCGGCAGGTCCACTGCGACGTGGGCCGTGACGGTGGTCCGTCCGTCGGGCAGGATCAGGCAACCCGCCGGCGAGGCGCGGTTCCGGGTCACCAGGTCCGCGCCTCGGGCGCAACTGCGGGTGGCGTCCACGCCGTGGATGAAGCTGCCCGCGGCCGCGATCGCCCCGAGATCGGCCGCGGCGCGGGCACGTTGATTGGCCTGGACTGCCGTGACGACAGCCAGCGCCAGAGGCAGCAGGATCAGCAAAGCACCGACAAGCACGACGGTCAGGACCGTGCCCGTCCCGGCCTCGGCGCGGCTTCGGCCGGCCGTAGCAGCCTTCTGGCCATGTCGGACCGACCTCGGTTCCTGACGAGAGAGCCGCAGCGTCGCGATCCGTTTCCCCTGTCGGGCGCGAGTTGAGCGTCCCTCCGACGCCGTGATTCGGGTCGACGGTGTGGCTCGGGTCGACGCTGGGATTCTGATTGACGCTGTGTTGTGGCCTGTTGACGCTGTGTTGTGGACTGCCGTCGCACCCAACGTGAGCCTCATCGTCCGGGTCATCGCTCCTCCATGGGTGCCACGGACCGGCCAACGGCAGCAACATCCCAGCCGAGTTCGGCGAAGGGTGCGCGGGCCGGCGCGCGGACGGTCACCGTCACGGTGGTGCCGTCGGCCTGGACGGAGACCCGCGAGCCGTCAGGTGCAACCGCAAGCGCGCCGCTGACGATCGCGTTGAGTGGCTCAGACCGAGCGGCCAGCCGAGCACCCACCCGGCTGGCCTCGGAGCACTGGACATGATCGACTCCGGTGGCGATCGCCGTGATGCTCAGCAGCAGCAGAAGGGCGAAACTGACCATGCCCAGGGCGAGTTCAAGGGTGACGATCCCGGCCTCGCGGGCCGCGCGCGGCCGCAGCCGGGAGCCCCCACCCGGCACGTCACGACGACCGTGTGGTCGCACGCGCCCGCGAGGCCAGGATCCGGTCATCCCTAGCCGCCCATCCCGAAGGCCTTGGTCAGGATCTTGCCGATCAGGCCGGCCCCGGTGCTGTTGAGGAAGGCCAGCGCGACCACGGCGAAGGCGCAGACGCAGAGCGTCACCAGAGCCCACTCGGCCGTGGCCATGCCGGCCTCAGCCTTGCGGTGCGCCTCGTCGGCCAGATGCGCCTTGGCCACCACATACCGGGCGGCGAGTTTGTTTGTCATACGGATCAACCCCTTGGTGTGTCGGACCGGCCCAGCGCCGGTCACAGGACCAATCTGTCCGAACCGGGACCGCGGCGAAAGGTCGGCGAAAAACCCTGTGGATCAAGGATTTTGGCCGAAACGCCTGTGGACGGACCGTCACGAAACACAACCGCCGGGCGGACGTCCGTCGGCCGCCCTCGAAGCGCTTGACCAGGCACTCGCCCGCGCGGCGTGCGAGGGGAAAAGGGGCTGGGTCGCCTGCCCGCGCAGCATTTGACCGGGCACTCGCGCGTACAGTCTGCGGCGTCAGAGATAGGACTGAAATAGCACTCTCGAGCGACCGATTTTGACCCTGACACGCAAATAGCCGATTCCCCAGCACTGGGAGGTGAAGGCCCGCCCGGAGCCGCTCGACGGCGCGAAAGCAGGCGAGGGCCGTCGGGTCAACCGGCGTCCCGACGAGGTCAGCCGCTCGCGCCCCGGGGCACGAGCGCCATCGTCAGCGGGACCATCGTCGTCAGCGCGAAGGACGGCAAGAACATCACCGCCAGCGGGACCAGGAGGAAGGTCCCTGCACGGCCAGCGGCGGCTTCGAGGCGGGCGCCCTCGGACGCGGCCAAGCGCTCCCCCGCAGCCGCCACCGCCTCG
>NZ_DAOQZV010000078.1:0-12459 GCF_035343835.1 Nostocoides sp.
GCACAAACCCCAGCTGGTAGGGGATGGTGGCGAGGATGTCGTCTGGCGTGCGAAGTCGGATGCTCATGGCAGCAACGCTGCCGCGCGCGGCCGAGCGACACCAGAGCGTCTATTTTTCCTGTGGATCGTGCCTATTTGGCCGTCGGCCTGTGGATCACGCTCAGCGCGGACCGTAGCTCGCAGGCGCGAAAGCGACAGCCCCGGGGACGTGGGTGGCCTGCTTCTCCCACGCCAGGAAGGACTCGGTCTCGGTGAGCACGGTGGCGGCCAGCCAGCTGAGCACCATCGCATCGTCGGCCAGGCCGAACACGGCGAGGAAGCCCTCGGGCATCAGGTCCACCGGCGAGACGATGTAGGCGGCAGCAGCGGCCATCATCGCCAGCCGGCCGGTCGTCATCCCGCCGTACTGGCCGGAGCGAACCGCGCGCAGCAGGCGCGGCAGGGCGCTGAACCGCTCCCCCATCGAGGGAGCACCCGGACGGGTGGCCGAGCGCAGGGCCGCGGCGAACGAGCGGGCGAGCAGGAGGCGAGAACGAGCAGCCACCAAGACATCCTTGTTGTGAGCGACCGCGCGGATGCGATCGGACCATCTGTTTCAACGAGCGTGACCCGCGAGCGATTCCCGCCGCGGTGACGGCTTCAGCGGTCGCCGACCAGCGGGAACTCCCGGCGGGCCGCGTCGGCGATGCGGCGAATCAAGTAGGTGTCCAGGCCCGCACCGACGAAGCCGCCGACGACCGGCACGCCCTTGCCGAAGCGGGAGAGGGTGTTCTTCCCGACCGTCGAGAGCAGGCGGAAGGCGACACCCTTGTTGACCACCATGAGGATCGGCCCGGGCAGCCGCTGGGCCGCGAGGTTGGAGAGCCGGCCGGTGGCAACGACGCCGGCCTTCTTCAGCAGGTCGTCGGCGTCGGCGCCGACCAGGGTCAGCAGGATCGCTGATCGAATTTCGGGCTGCGTGATGTCGTAGCCGCGCACCTTCGCGATGCTCGCGACCATGCGCGTCGCAAGGAGGTAGAACTCGATGAGGTTGACGGGCAATGAGACCGGCAAGGTGATGAATCCGCCCATGCTCGTCAGGAAGCCACCGCCGGCCGCCAGCAGGGTGTGGTCCTTGACGATGTGGTCGATCGCTGCGTCCGGGTTGCGGGCCTTCGTCAGGGCCGCGGCTGCGATCTCGTCGGCCGAGTCGAAGGTGCCCTTGCCATCGATTCCCGTGTCGAGCAGCCGCTCCATGAATCGCGTCGCCGTGCCGGCGTAACCGCCGTCGTCGCGTCCCGCGCGGGCCTGCTCCAGAGCCGAGCTCGCGCGCTTGGTCGAGGCCGCGGCCTTGTCGGAGCCGAAGAGTCCCATGGTCACCTCTCGTCGAAATCGATCGACGCCGATCTTGTCACGACCGTATGCCGTTAGGGCTCCTACCTCTCCACATCTGGCCCGACGCGGCCTGTCGGTGCCTGGTCCTATCGTTCGTTCCATGACCGGCACACCGCGCCTGACCGCCCTCGTGGCGAACGGTCGCGGGCTGCTCGCGGTGCATGACGGGCACTCGGGCCGCGCCGGCCGCCTGGCCGATGCGGGCAACCTGCTTCGGGGCGAGCAGGAGCGGGTGGTGGTGTGGTCGGCACGTCGCGACCTCCACGGTTTGGTCGCTGCCCACGCCCCTCCCCCGCGGGTCCTCGACCTGGCCGAGGGCCACCGGCTGCTCTTCGGGGGGTGGGCAGCCGGTCCGGACGAGGTGTGGGCCGCCCGGCACGATCTGCCCCGCGAGGGCATCCCGCCCGATACCCCGGACGATCTCTTCGCCGTCCTCGTCGGGCCGACGGCGGAGGAGGAGTTGGTGACCGCGGGAGGCTATCTGCGGCCGGACGCCGTGGCCGGGCGTTGGCAGAGCACGCCCGAGCGGCTGATCCGGTGGGCTGGAGCGGCCTATGAGTGTGGCGTCCGCACCCGCACCGCACTCGAGCGTCTGGGGTCACGAGCGGTGTCGGCGGCCGTATCGGAGTCCAGTGCGGCCGTCCTGTGCCTGGAGTTGGAACGCGACGGATTGCCCATCGATCGGCCGGCCGTGGAGGAACTGATCGCCGCATCGGCGGGACGGCGGCCGCGCGACGAGCGGGAGGCGCAGGAAATCCGCGCTTCGCGCGACGCCGAGGTGCTGCGGCATGCCCCTGGTCACGAGGGGGTCGATCTGCGCAATCCGGCCGCCGTGAAGGAGTTGTTGCTCGCGATCGGGCTCGACGTGCCGTCGACGCGCAAGTGGGTGCTGGAGCCCTATCGCGAGGCCCACCCCCTGGTGGGCGCATTGCTGGCGTGGCGCGCCGACGAGCGGATCGCGACGACCTACGGCTTCGGCTGGCTGGAGCGGCACGTGGGTGCCGACGACCGGCTGCGCGGGGCCTGGACGGCGTGCGATGGTGCCGCCGGCCGGATGACGGCGCAGAACGGCCTGCACAATCTGCCTACGGCGCTCCGTCCCGGGGTGGCCGCCGCTCCAGGATGGGTCTTCGTCCGGGCCGACCTCGGGCAGATCGAGCCGCGGGTGCTGGCCTGCGTCGCGCAGGACCACGCGCTTGCCGCGGCGACGCAGTCCGACGACCTGTACGCCCCGGTGGCCGCCCGGCTTGGCATCGACCGGTCGCGGGCCAAGGTCGCAGTGCTGGCGGCCATGTACGGCCAGCGCTCAGGGGCCGCTGGCGAGGCCCTCGCCGGTCTGCAGCGGGCCTACCCCATCGCCATGGCGTTCCTCGACCGGGCCTACGAGTCCGGGGTGGCGGGCGCGGACCTGCGCACGTTCGGCGGGCGCTTGATCCGCACGGCGGGCCCGCACGACGCCGGCTCTCGTGGCCGGTATGCCCGCAATGCCCTGATCCAGGGCGCCGCGGCGGAGCTCTTCAAGGCCTGGGCGGCGACCGTGCGGGTGACCACTGCCGATCTCGGCGCGGAGGTGGTGCTGTGCCTGCATGACGAGTTGCTCGTGCATACGCCCGAGGCCGCGGCCGAGGAGTGCGCGGCTCGCGTTGGTCAGGCGCTGACCGACGCCGCCCGCCGGTGGAGCGGCGCTGCCCCCGTCCGCTTCGTCACCGACACCCGCATCATCCGCCGCTGGTCCGAGGCGAAGTAGTCCAAGCTTTCTCGCCCGATGCCACAAACCCCTTGTCCGCAAGGGAAGTCCTCCCATGCGAGCGAGGGTGTTCCGGCATCGGGCGGGAAAGCTGTGCCAGCGGATGACGTCAGGCGCGGGGATCGTCGTCGGAGACCGAGCGCAGGAATTGCTCGACATCGGCCGCCAGCTCGTCGGCCGATGGCAGCGGAGTTGCTTGCGGGGCAAGAAGATTCGGCTTGTCCTGGCCTTCGAGGAAGGTGTCGTACTGACGCTCGAGCGCCGAGACGGCTTCACCGATCTCGCCATTACCGGCGACTTCGGCATCGATCTGCGCGCGGCCGGCGGCCGCAGCGGCGACGAGGGCGTCATTGGGCAGGTTGAGCCCGGTGGCGTCGACGATCGCGTTGAGGGCGGTCAGCGCGCCGTCATGGAAGTCCGCCTGCGCCAGATAGTGCGGCGTATGCACGGCGAAGCCCAAGGCCGGCGCCCCCTGCTCACCGAGGCGGTATTCCAGGAGCGCGGCAAAACTCGCGGGGACCTGCACTCGCCCGAAGACCGGGTTGCGCTCGCCGATCAATCGCTGGTCAGTGGCGTGGGCCGTCAGCCCGACCGGACGGGTATGCGGCACGGCCATCGGGATGCCGTGCGCGCTGACCACGAGCGTCACGCCGATATGGGCCATCAATGCTCGGATTGCCTCGACCATCCGCTCCCACTGGTAGTCCGGCTCAGGGCCGGTCAGCAGGTAGTAGACCTGACCGTCGCGATCGGTGAGGCGGTAGAGCAGCAGGCTGGGGTCGTCATACGCCACCCACTGTGTCTCCTCGAAGACCATCAGCGGCCGGCGGCCGCGGTAGTCGAGCACCTGATCGACATCAAAGGAGGCCACGACCTGCGCCTGGGACTGGGCCAGCAGATGGGTAATCAGCAGGCCGTTGATATTGCCGGCATCGATGAAGCCGCCGAGGCCGAGCAACAGCACTCCGGGTTCGAGGCCAGCCGGGTCGGCGTCGGCTTCGAAGCGGTAGAGCTCGTGTGGGTTTTGCACGGGGACCTTCCACGTCAGGGGTGTCTGATTCTCCTCTTCGCAACGCCCGGGTCGCCAGCATGATTCCGGGCCGGTCCCCTTCAGCGCAGGTCGGCGATGGCCTTCAGCACCCGCTTGACGCTGACCGGATGCGTAGTCCCCAAGCCCTGGGCGAACAGGCCCACCCGCAGCTCCTCGATCTGCCAGGCGGCCGCGACAACCGGCGCCGAGCCACGGACGGCAGGCGACAGCTCACCGAGCAGGTCGGCATAGGCGGCCTCGACCGGGTCGAGTTGGTCGAGCAAGCGCCGGTCCCGAGCCGGATCGGCCAGTGCCTTGGTCAGCCGCTCGTCGACGGCGCGCAGGTAGCGCGGCAGATGCGGCAGGTGCCCCACGCCGACCCGTGCGACGAACCCCGGTCCGACCAACCCGTCGAGTTGGGCGCAGATGTCCGCCACCGTGCCCACGAGGCGCGGATCGTCAATCGCCGCGAGCCGGCCACGCAGCGCGTGGGAGCGCTCGAGGACCGGAACCAGACCGGTGGCGATGGCCAGGACCCGCGCGGCCGCGTGCGTGCGCACCGCCGCCAGCGCCTGCCCGTAGGCCGTCGCGTCCCGCACGGGTCCGATCACGTGATCCTCGACGATCGCGTCGACGGCAGCCGCGAGCGCGTCGTCGAGGAGCCCCGGCACCGACCCGTGCGGGGCGAATTGAAGCGCCAGCTTGTCGGCATTGCTGAGCCCCGCGAGCACGCGCTTCCACGGCGGGTTAGTTCCGAGCAGGAGCAGGCGGCGCAGGCCGACCCGGTGAGCGGCGAGTGCCGACTCGCGATCGGGCAGGACGCGCAGGGCGACGCTCGTGCCCTCGTCGACGAGGGCCGGATAACCGACGATGTCGTGGCCGTCGGCGCGCGTGGTGAAGGTCTCCGGGATGTCGTCGTCAGGGAATGTGGTCAGGCCGGTCCGCTCGATCGCCGCTCCGGCGCGTGACATCCGTCGCTGCACCGCCCCGGCGAAGCGCTCCCGCAGGGCGTCGAGATCCTTGCCGGAACCCAGCACCTCCCCCTTCGGTCCGACGACCTTGAACGTCATGCGCAGGTGCGCGGGCACCTTGGCCCAGTCCCAATCCTCCGGATCGACGGCAATTCCGGTGTGCGACTTCAGGATTGCCGCGATCGCTTCGGTTATTGGCCGCCCGTCCGGGTCGGGCAACTCGCGCAGGACGTATGCCGCGTGGTTGGGTGCCGGGACGAAGTTCGTCCGCGTCGCCTTGGGTAGCGAACGGATCAACGCGGCCACCAGATCCTCGCGCAGGCCGGGCACCGACCAGTCGAAACCGGCGCCGTCAACGCGGTTGAGCACGCCGATGGGGATACGCACGCTGACCCCGTCGTCCGGGGAGCCGGGGTCGAACTGGTAGGCGAGGTCAAGGCGCAGGTCGCCCGCGGCCCACGTGCCGGGATAGTCGCGCGAGCTAACCGCCTCGCCGGCGTCTCGGCGCAAGACCTCCTCGGTGAGGGTGAGCAGGTCGGGGTGGTGCTTGCGCTCGCCGCGCCACCACCGGTCAAAGTGTGCTCCGGAGACGATCCCCGGCGGAATGCGAGCATCGAAGAAGGCCGCCACGGACGCGTCGTCGGCGACCAGATCACGGCGGCGCGCCATGTCCTCCAGCGCCTCGATCCGCTCCCGCACCTGGCGATTGACGCGCATGAACGCATGCGGCGCGTCCCAATCTCCTTCCACGAGAGCGTTTTTGATGAACAGATCTCGTGACAACTCCGGGTCGATCCGGCCGAACTGCACGGTCCGGTCCACCACGAGCGGCACCCCGTAGAGGGTGACGCGCTCGGTGGCGACGACGCTCGCCTGGCGGCGCGACCAACGCGGCTGCGAGTAGTTGCGCACGACGAGGTGACCGCCGGCCTCCTCGGCCCACAGCGGGTCGATGGTGGCGTTGACCCGCGCCCACAGGCGCGTGGTCTCCACCAGTTCCGCCGCCATGACGTATGCCGGTTGCTTGCGGAAGAGCACCGAGCCCGGGGAGAGCGCGAACCGCGCCCCTCGGGCGCCGAGGTAGTCGCGGGTGGCCTCGTCGCGCAACCCGACGTGCGAGAGCAGGCCCGTGACGATGGCCTGATGGATGCGCGCCAGGTCGGGATCGGCGTCGCGGGCCGCCGTTGCCAAGTCGGGATCGATCCCCTGACTCTTGAGAGCAGAGCGCAGCTGCTGGTGCAGGTCCTGCCATTCGCGCACGCGGAGGTAGTGCAGGAACTCCCGCTGGCACATCCGACGAAAGGCACTGCCCGACAGTGCCTTTTGCTGATCCTTGAGATAGCGCCAGAGGGCGAGATAGCCGCCGAAGTCGCTGCCCTCGACCTTGAAGCGGGCGTGGTGCTGGTCGGCTTGGGTCTGCTTGTCGGCGGGCCGTTCGCGGGGATCCTGGATCGAGAGAGCGGCCACGATCACCAGCAGTTCACGGGTGCAGCCGAGCCGTTCCGCGGCGATGAGCATCCGCCCGAATCGGGGATCCACGGGCAACCGGGCCAGCTTCCGCCCGACCGGCGTCAATCGCTCGCCCTCGCTCGGCATCCGGCCTCGCCCCCGGCTTCGACCGGTGCCGGGTGCCCGCCCGGAGGAGGCCGCACCCGATTGCCCACCAGCGATATTCGGTTCTGCGAGAGCCCCCAGCTCACGCAGTAGCCGCACTCCGTCCGCGACGTTGCGAGCGTCCGGCGGGTCGACGAAGGGGAAGCGGGCGACCTCGCCGAGCCGCAGCGCGGTCATCTGCAGGATTACCGCGGCGAGCGAGGTGCGCAGGATCTCCGGTTCGGTGAACTCAGGGCGGGCGTCGTGGTCCTCCTCGCTGTAGAGGCGGATGCAGATGCCGTCGGCCAAGCGGCCGCATCGGCCGGCGCGCTGCTTGGCGCTGGCCTGGGAGATCGCCTCGATCGGCAGGCGCTGCACCTTGAGGCGTTGGGAGTAGCGCGAGATGCGCGCGGTGCCGGTGTCGACGACATACCGGATCCCGGGCACGGTCAGTGAGGTCTCGGCGATATTGGTCGCGAGCACGATGCGCCGGCCCGGGTGGCGGGCGAAGACGCGATGCTGCTCGCTCGCCGAGAGGCGGGAATACAGGGGGACGATCTCGGTGGCGGGGAGCTTCATACCGGCCAAGGCGTCTGCGGCATCGCGGATTTCGCGTTCACCGGAGAGGAAGACGAGAACGTCGTGATCTCCCGCCTCGTAGTTGCGGGCCTCGGTCCACAACTCCTCGATGGCCTCGCAGATGCCGGTGATCTGATCGCCGTCGCCGTCGTCACCGCCGAGCGGCCGGTAGCGCAGTTCGACCGGATAGGTGCGGCCGGAGACTTCGATGACGGGCGCCGGACGGCCCCCGATCGCGAAGTGGTCGGCGAAACGCTGTGGGTCGATGGTTGCCGAGGTGATGACGACCTTCAGGTCCGGCCGCCGCGGAAGCAGACGCCCCAGGTAGCCGAGCAGGAAGTCGATATTGAGGCTGCGCTCGTGCGCCTCGTCGATGATGATCGCGTCGTAGCGGCGCAGGTCGCGGTCCCTCTGCAGTTCATTCAGAAGGATGCCGTCGGTCATCACCTTGATCGCCGTGTCGGCGCTGGAGGTGTCGGTGAACCGCACCTGATAGCCGACCAGCCCGCCGAGGGGCACGCCGAGTTCTTCGCTGATCCGCTCGGCGACCGAGCGCGCGGCGATGCGGCGGGGCTGGGTCAGGCCGATCTGGCCGGCTTGGCCCAGGCCGAGTTGCAGGCAGATCTTGGGGATCTGGGTGGTCTTGCCCGACCCGGTCTCGCCGGCGATGACGACGACCTGGTGCTCACGGATGGCCGCCGCGATCTCGTCCAGTTGCTCGACGACAGGCAGCTGCGGTGGATAGTGCAGCTCCGGGATCACACGACGCGCGGGTGCGGGCTGGTCCTCGGGCACGCCCGCCACAATACGTCCGAGTATGCCGATCCTGCGCCGTCGAGAGTGCATCACGGGCTCGTCGAGAGTGCACTCTCGACGAGCCTGAGATGGACTCTCGACGGGGTGTGGGGGGGTCAGCCGGCGGCGGCGAAGCCGTGACGGAGGTCGGCCAGGATGTCGTCAATGTGCTCCAGGCCGACGGCCAGTCGCACCAGACCTGGGGTGACGCCCGCGGCCAGCCGGTCCTCGTCGCCGCCTTGGCTGTGCGTGGTCGTGGCCGGGTGGATCGCCAGCGAACGGACGTCGCCGATATTGGCGACATGGCTATGCAAGGTCAGCGCCTCGACGAAGCGCTGACCGGCCGACTTGCCGCCAACAATCTCAAAGCCGATCACCGCGCCGGCGCCCTTGGGTGCGTACTTGTCGGCGCGCCCCTTGCTGTCGTCGCCCTCGGCCGAGGCCCAGCGCACCGACTCGACCTGATCGTGGGCGCTGAGGAAGGCCACGACCTCGCGAGCATTGGCCAGGTGCCGGTCCATCCGCAGGCTGAGCGTCTCGACGCCCTGTGAGAGCAGGAAGGCGTTGAAGGGTGAAATCGCCGCACCGATGTCGCGCAGGAGTTGGACGCGGGCCTTGAGGATGTAGGACAGATTCGCGCCGAAGGCCGAGCTGACGCCGAGGTCGGGGCCGAAGCGCAGCCCGTGGTAGCTCTCATCGGGCTGGTTGAAGTTGGGGAACTTCGCCGGGTCGGCAGCGAAGTCGAAGCTGCCGCCGTCGACGATGACGCCCGCGATCGACGTGCCGTGGCCGCCGAGGTATTTGGTGGCCGAGTGCAGGACGACGTCGGCGCCCCACTCCAACGGCCGGATGACATACGGCGTGGCGATCGTGTTGTCCACGACCAGCGGGACGCCGTGCTCATGCGCGACCGTGGCGACGGCTTCGATGTCGAGGACATCGGCGCGCGGGTTGGCGATGCTCTCCCCGAAGAGAACCTTGGTGTTCTCCCGGATCGCCGAACGCCAGGCGCCGGGGTCGGCCGTGTCCTCGACGAAGGTCACGTCGATCCCGAACTTGGCGAAGGTGTAGCGCAGCAGGTTGAAGGTGCCGCCGTAGAGTGCCGCGCTGGCCACGATGTGATCGCCGGTCTCGGCGATATTGAGCAGGCCGAGCGTCGTCGCCGACTGGCCGGAGCTGACCAGGAGTGCGCCGACGCCGCCCTCGAGCGAGGCCAGCCGCTGCTCGACGGCGTCCTGGGTCGGGTTCATGATCCGGGTGTAAATGTTGCCGAACTCCTTGAGTGCGAACAGATTCGCCGCGTGCTCGGAGTCCTTGAAAACGTAGGAGGTGGTCTGGTAGATCGGCAGTGCCCGCGCCCCCGTCGTCGGGTCGGGCTGCTGGCCGGCGTGGATCTGACGGGTCTCGAAGGCCCAGTCGGGGTTCTCGGTCATACGGTAGTCTCCTATTGAGTCGGTAGGATAAAGACGCTACGTCGCTGCAGCCGCGACGGCAGTGTCGTCTCTCCTGGCGGACCAGGATGCCAGGCCGCCGCGCGAGCTCCCCTGGCGGCGGGGCGCGCTTCGTGTCAGGGTCGGAGTGCGAGAGCCGGCCAGGCTCTCGACCGACATCACAGGCAGTGGCATCAGCATGCGCACCAATCGTTTCGCCGCACTCGTCGCCACCGCGCCACGGCCGGCCTCGTAGCGCTGCCGGCCGCCCACGCGGCCCCACCACCCGTCGAGGCTCCAGCGGCATCTGTGTCAAGGGCCAGTAGGAACTGCCCAGTGGCGGTCATGAGACCTGCCCGCTGACGGTCATGAGAACTGCCCGGTGGTGGCCATGGGATCTGCCCGTGGGGGCTGGGGCCACCACCGACCAGGGTGCTTAGGTCAAGGGGCTCACCCCTTGGCCGGCTAGTGCCTGGGTGAGTCGTACGCTGTCGCCGCTGGTCTGGCAGATGTGTGCGTGGTGCAGGAGCCGGGTGGACGGTGGCGGTGGCCAGGGTCTTGGGCATGAGTTCGTCGAACCCGGAGGGGTGCAGGTTCGAGCTGATCGCGACCGAGCGTTTCTCGTAGGCGGCGTCGATGAGCCGGTAGAGGCCTTCGGCGGCGTCGGCGGCGACCGGGAGGAGTCCGATGTCGTCGACGACGACGAGGTCGGCTCGTAGAACCCGGGCGATGGCCTTGGTGACGGTGTCGTCGGCACGGTGCCTGCGCAGCAGCACGCCGAGGTCTTCTAGGGTGAACCAGGCGACCTTGAGCCGGTGCTCGACGGCCTGCTGCCCGAGGGCTTCGAGCAGGAACGTTTTGCCGGTCCCCGATGGTCCGCACACGACCAGGTTCTCTCGCCGGTGGACCCATTCCAAGGTGCGTAGTGCCTGCTGGGTCGGTGCCGGGATCGAGGACGCCTCGGGCTGCCACGCATCGAACGTCTTCCCGGTCGGGAACCCTGCCGCCGCCCTCCTGGTGGCCAGCGCGGAACGTTCCCGGCCGGTGACCTCCTCGGCGAACAGGGCCTTGAGGACCTCGGCTGGTTCCCACCGTTGGGCCTTCGCGGTCGCCACGATCTCGGGGGCGTGGCGGCGGATGTGCGGTAGCCGCAGCCGACGTAGCAGGTCCTCCAGGTCCGCGGGCAGCGGCGGCGCTGACTCGGTTTTCACGCGATCGCCTCGCCGCTGTCGCTCGACGTGGCCGCCTGGCCGAGTCGTGCCCAGGCGCTGGTGCCCTGGGTCAGTGACCGGTCTTCGCTGGCCCGGTGTTCACCGGTGCCGGGCTGGCGGGCGTGGTGGTCGAGGATCGAGGACAGGTCGGCTTCGGCGAACCGGCCGTGCACGGCGGCATGCCCGAGTGCCCAGTCGACCTGCACGGGGTCGAACAGCCTAGCCAGGGCCAGGGCCTGGGTCATCTTGACCCGCATCCGCGGGGTGCCTGCCGCGGCGGCCTCGATCAGCCACAACCTGGCGCCTTCGCCCAGGTCGAGGAACTCCGCTTCGGCCGGGTTCTTCGCACGAGGCTTGCGCTCCAGCGGCCCTTCGGGCTGGGGCGGGAAGTGGGCGTCGGTGATCCTCGGCGTCCCGGGTGTGGCCCGAGCGTGGCGGGCGACCTCGACGGGCCCGTCCTGGCCGACGTGGACGATCACAACCTGCTCACCTTCCCCGACGCCGTGGGTTCGCACCCACACCGTCGCACCGAGCAGCCGGTGCGGCACGGAGTACTGGCCGGACTCGAAGGTGATCATCGGTGTGTTGACCGGCACCTGCCGGGTGACCCCGAACGCGACCGTGTGGGGGCTGGCCGCGACCGGGTGCAACCGGGTACGTTCCTCGGCCAGCATCTCGACCGGCGCCCGTTCCGTGGCCCGGTGCGCCCGGGTGTTGACCTTCTCGCAGAACGCCTCACACGCTGCCTCGAGCTCGGCGAACGAGCCGTACGCCTTGAGCAGGTTGGTTTCCTTCGGCACCAGATCGGCCTTGCTGATCTTCACGCTCGACTCGCTGCCACCCTTGGACGCCGGGTCCGCCGGGACGCAGGTGTGGACGGTGACCGAGTAGTGCTCGGCGAACGCCACCAGCTGCCGGTTGCGGACCGCGATCCCGGCGATGTGCTCAACCGTGACGGTCTTCTCGTTGTCGGTCAGCACGTAGGTCGGCACCCCACCCAGCCGCCGGAAGGCCACGTCGAGTGCGGCGAACACGCTCGGCATCGTCTTGTCCCGCAACGGCAGCACCACCCGGAACCTGGACCAGGCCAGCCACGCCACGAACAGCACCGTCCGGGCGCCGTCGATGACGGGCCCGTCGCCGTAGTCGTACTGCAGCCACATCCCCGGCTCGGTGACCCAGGGCCGGTGGACCCGGACCCGACCCGCCCGGTACGCCTGCTTCACGGACGCGACCGCCCGACGGGTGGTGCGCTCCGAGCCGGTGTAGCCCAGCGCGAGCAGCTTCTCGTGGGCCACGTCGGCGCGGACCTTGCCCTTGGACCGCTCGACCCACTCCTCGACCTTGGGCAGGTACTCATCGACCAGTTGCGGCCGGGCGGCCGCCTGCTCCAGCACCCCGCCGGCAGCACGCCGCTCGACGTAGTGCTTGACCGTGTGATGGGAGCAACCGGCCAGCTCCCCGGCATCACGCAACGACCCGGTCAGGTCGTAGGCATTCAAGATTTCCATGATCTCCTCCGCAGACTTCAACTCAACCTCTTCCTCGCGAGCAGTAGCGACTTCAAGCACCGCTCATCGCACCCGAGGAAGGGGGCCTCAACCGCGCAGGACGGTGAGGCAGACGACGTCGTGTCGGGCAGATCCCATGACCGTCAGCGGGCAGAACTCATGACCGCCGGCGGGCAGCTTCATGGCCGTCTCCGGGCAGTTTCTCGTGTCCGTCGACA
>NZ_DAOQZV010000079.1:0-12375 GCF_035343835.1 Nostocoides sp.
GCCCAGGACCGCACCGACTGCTCGAAGATGCCGAGGTCGTAGCCGGACGTCAGCAACAGGTGATGGCGGCGCAAGGAGACGGCGGCGTAACCGGCGAACAGGATGGCGGCGATCACGCCCGAATCGAGATGCCTTGAGGCCCGTGCGGCGGCGATCGGCGCGGGGCCGCGGACGGAGGGTCGGCGAGGGAGCCAGCACCGTGCTCATGTCGATGAGCAGCGGCGGCGGATGCTGACCCCTCACTGACTCGCCCTGACAATCCGGTCAGGCGCGGAGGCATTCGCGTCCAGGACTCGGACTTGTCCACAGCGGCTGATAAGAGCGGCTGCCAGGGTGCCACGTCCGGGCAACGCTGGCCGTCATGGCGGGGAGGGGGCACCATGGAGAGCATGACGATCGTCTTCGATCAGCACGAGTGGACGCTCGATGAGCGCGACGGGCTGCCGGACGACGGCGCGCGCCACGAACTCGTGGACGGAGCGCTGGTCATGACGCCCGCCCCAAGTGGTCGCCACCAATGGGTATCTAGCTCTCTTCTGCAGGCC
Source organism: Nostocoides sp. (assembly GCF_035343835.1). Classification (NCBI taxonomy): domain Bacteria; kingdom Bacillati; phylum Actinomycetota; class Actinomycetes; order Micrococcales; family Intrasporangiaceae; genus Nostocoides; species Nostocoides sp. The sequence continues at coordinate 546 of NZ_DAOQZV010000079.1, forward strand.
CTGATCCTGGCTGCCCCGGCAGACCTCAAGGTCCTGCACGCGCCTACTGATGTCCACCTGGACGACCGTTCTGTGCTTCAACCCGATGTGCTCGTCGTGCATCGCGACCGTATCGGCGAGAGGGGCGTGTCCGGTCCGCCGCTGCTGGCGATCGAGATCCTTTCTCCCAGCACGCGGTTGGTGGACCGCAACATGAAGTTGCCGCGCTTCGAACGTGCCGGGTGTCCGAGCTTTTGGCTGGTCGACCCGGACGAGCCGAGCCTGACGGCATACGACCTGGTCGATGGTCGCTACGAGCAAGTGGCTCACGTCGTGGGCGATCAGTCGTGGACCGCCACCCACCCGTATGCCGTGACCCTCACCCCCGCTGCGCTCCTCGCGTGAGGGCGGCCACTCCCTGCACCCGAGTCCGCAGTTCACCCAAACCTCCTGCCTGTCAGGATGATTCGCGGATCACCAATTCGACCGGCAACTCGATTTCGGTGTCCTCGACTCCGCCGTCAAGTCGCGCGAGGAGTACATCGATCATCCGTTGGGCCTGATGGGCGGCTGGCTGCCGCACGGTGGTCAGCGGCGGGCTCGTGTGTGAGGCCAAGTCGATGTCGTCGAAGCCGACGACCGCCAAATCCTCCGGCACCCGTCGCCCGGCAGCGCGTATCGCGTGCAGCGCACCCATGGCCATCACATCGCTGCCAGCCACGATACCGTCGAGATCGGGTGCGGACCGCAACAACTGCGCCGCGGCTGCCTGACCCGACTGTGCAGTCCAATCACCTTCTACGACAAGGGAATCCGAGAGTCCTGCCGCTTGCATCGCGAGTAGGAAGCCGGCCTTGCGATCCGATCCGCTGCGGGCATCTAGCGCCCCGGCGATGCACCCGATGCGCGTGCGTCCCCGGCTGATCAGGTGTTCGGTCGCCAGCCGGGCGCCACCGACATTGTCGACGTCGACGCTGGACACCCCGACCACCGGGACCCGTAACCGTCCGCCGGTCACGACCGGCAGCCCGGCTGCGGCCAGCACCCCCGGGAGGGCATCGTCATCGTGGACCGAGATGAGCAGCACGGCGTCGACGTGGGCGCGGGCATAGCTGGCGACGGCCGCGTCGTCGCGATCCTTGGGCGCCATCATGACCACGAACTGCAGGCCAGGCCCGACAAGCGCATTGCTCAACCCGACAACCATGCTCGACAGATAGGGGTCGACCGCGCCGAAGGCAGCTGGCTCGCGCATGATCAGGGCCACCGAATCGGGGGTCCGTCCGGCGAGTGCCCGGGCCGCGCGGTTGGGCACGAATCCCAATTCGCCCACCGCACGCTCCACGGCCGCACGCAGGTGCTCGGCCACCCGGTCATCGCCGTTGACCACGCGCGAGACGGTTGCCCTCGAGACGCCGGCGCGGTGGGCCACGGTCTCCAGGGTCGGCGCCGAGCCGGCGCGCCGCCCGGCCGGTTGCGTCACCATGCGGCCCCGCCCTTCATCACCCGGCGTCGGTGCGGCCACCTCCCGGCGGGTGTGGTCTCGGGCTGCGCGGCAGGATACCGGGGACCGGTCCGGCGGCCGGCCGGGGCACGGAGAATTCGGCCCCGGGCCCGTCGCCGAAATGTGATCCCGACTTTCTCGGCGCAATCTCTTGACAAGGCAAAGCTCACGAGTGAGAGTCTGAGAGAGCGCTCTCCCATAGTCAAGAAGAAGTTTCTGCCACCGCAGAGAGCGCTCTCACAACCACCTGGGTCAGGGAGGACTCACCACCATGCTTGATCGTCGTCACGCGATCGCCGCCAGCGCGATTGCCACTGCAAGTTTGCTGTTGAGCGGGTGTGGTGGAAGCAGTTCCACCACGTCGACCACGTCAGCGGCAGGCACCACCACGAGCGCCGCCGCTTCGACCGGAAGCACCGAGAAGATGACGTTGACGATCAACGTCTTCGGCGACTCCTTCCCCAAGAGCGTGTATGACGCGTACACCGCTGCGCACCCCAACATCACCATCAAGGAGAACCGGGCCGACTACGGGGCCCACCACAACAATCTGCAGGCGCACTTGGCGGCAGGGTCCGGCACCGCCGACATCGAAGTCATCGAGATCGGCCAGATTGCCGGCTATCTCGGCCAGGGCGAGAAGTTCGTCAACTTCAACGACCAGGGCGTCGACCCGGCCCAATGGTCGCCGGCCAAGATCAAGCAGGCCACCGCGACCGACGGCAGCCTCGTCGGTCTCGGCACCGACATCGGCGGTTTGGCCATCTGTTATCGCGCCGATCTCTTCAAGGCCGCCGGCCTGCCTACCGATCGTGAAGAGGTCGGCAAGCTCTGGCCGACGTGGGAGGACTACGTCAAGGTCGGCAGCGACTTCATCTCCAAGACGCCGGATAAGAAGGTCAAGTGGTATGACGGCGCCGGTCACGTGATGACGGGCATCCTCGCCCAGGAGAAGAACACCTTCTACGACGACCAGGGCGAGGTGATCGCCGGCACCAACCCGGTCGTCAAGCAGGCCTGGGATCTGTCGGTGACGTCCATCCAGGCCAAGCAGTCCGCGGCCCTGGCCGAGTTCAGCCCCGAATGGAACACCGGCTTCCAGCAGGGCCAATTCGCGACGATCACCTGCCCGGCGTGGATGACGGCCTACATCCGCAACAACGCGCCGGAGACCAAGGGCAAGTGGGATATCGCCACCGTGCCCGGGGGGTCGGGCAACTGGGGTGGCTCCTTCCTGACCGTTCCGAAGGCCGGCAAGCACACTGCCGAGGCCGTCGACCTCGCCAAATACCTCACCACCCCGGACACCGCGGTCAAGGTCTTCAAGGAGTTCGGCAACTACCCCTCGCCGGTCAAGACCTGGGACCTGCCGGAGGTCGAGGACGCCAAGGACGCCTTCTTCAGTGACGCTCCCGTCGGGGTCATCTTCCCCAAGTCCTTCGCCAACCTGCCCGAGCAGGCCGCCGGTCCGCAGAGCGGTGTCATCGGTGTCGCGCTGAACACCGCGCTCAACCAGGTCGAGCAGGGCGAGGACCCGACCACGGCCTGGGAAAAGGCACTGAAGGACATCGAAGCCGCGGCCGGCTGAGGCCGCGACTGCCCAAGCGTCAGGAGTCGCACAACCGTGAACGACCTCGCCGCGGGGCACCCCGGGCGCCGGACCACGACCGGCGCCCGGGGACGGCTCGACGCCCGGGCCATGCCCTATGTCCTCATCTCGCCCTACTTCTTCCTCTTCGCCGTTTTCGGCGCCTTCCCGCTGCTCTACACGGTCTATGTCTCGCTCACCGCGTGGAATCCGCGCAAACCGGGCAGTAAAGAGAAGTTCATCGGTGCCGAGAACTACACCAAACTCCTGCACGACGAGAACTTCTGGCATGCCCTGAAGAACACCTTCGGCATCGGCTTGGTCTCGACCGTTCCGCAACTTTTGCTCGCGCTCTTCATCGCCCACCTGCTCAACTACCGCCTGAAAGGCCGACTCGCCCTGCGGATGGGCGTGCTACTGCCCTATGTCACGTCGGTGACCGCCGTCGCGCTGATCTTCGGTCAGTTCTTCGCGCGCGACTTCGGCCCGGTCAACTACGTCCTCGGGCTGGTCGGCGTCGACTCGATTGACTGGCGGGCCTCGACGTGGGCGTCCTGGCTGGCGATCTCCGCGATGGTCATGTGGCGCTGGACCGGATACAACGCGCTGATCTATCTCGCTGCGCTGCAATCGGTTTCGTACGATCTCTATGAGTCGGCGCAGGTCGACGGCGCGAGTAAGTGGCAGCAGTTCTGGCACATCACCGTGCCGAGCCTGCGACCCACCATCATCTTCACCGTCATCGTCTCGACAATCGGCGCGCTCCAACTCTTCGGTGAGCCACTGCTCTTCGACAGCACCCGCGCCGCCAATGGCGGCTCAGGGCGGCAGTTCCAGACGGTCGTGCTCTATCTCTATCAACAGTTCTGGTTCAACGGCCGGTATGGCTATGCGTCCGCTATCGCGCTCGGCCTTCTGGTCGTCATAGGCATCGTCGTGATCGTCAATCTCCTTCTCGTGCGCCGGATCTCCGGAGAGGACTGACATGGCCAAGCGCCGCCGCGCCGGTGACGCCTCCTGGCTCACCTATGCCCTGCTCATCGGGCTGGTCCTCATCTCGGCCTTCCCGCTCTACTGGTCGCTCGTCATCGCCTCCCGCGACACCTCGCAGATCGGCCGATACCCGCCACCTCTGACTCCTGGCGATCAGCTCTGGGTGCACGTCAAGGACGCCTTCCGGGAAGGCAACTTCGCTCTCGCCCTGCTGAATTCGACGATCGTCTCGTCGGTCGTGACGCTCGCCGTCGTCTTCACCTCCGCCATGGCCGGCTTTGCCTTCGCCAAGCTGCGCTTCCGTGGCAGCGGTGCGCTGTTGGCCTTCGTGGTGGCGACGATGCTGATCCCCACGCAGTTGGGCGTCATCCCGCTCTACATCATGGTCACCCAGTGGTTCCACTGGGCAAACAGCCTCAAGGCGGTCATCGCGCCCGGACTGGTCTCCGCCTTCGGCGTCTTCTTCATGACGCAATACCTCCGGCAGGCACTCCCGATGGAACTCATCGACGCGGCGCGCGTGGACGGCGCGAGCACCTTCCGGACGTATCGCTCCATCGTGCTCCCCATCGCCCGGCCGGCCACCGCGGTCCTCGGCCTGCTGACCTTCGTCGCCAGTTGGAACGACTTCTTCTGGCCCCTGGTCGTGCTCAATGCCGAGAACCCGACGGTTCAGGTCGCGATCTCCTCGCTCTCCTCGGGCATCGAGGTCGACTACGCCTTGACCCTCACCGGCGCCGTCGTCGGCACCTTCCCCATCCTGCTCGTCTTCGTCCTCTTCGGGCGTCAGATCATCGGAGGCATCATGCACGGCGCGGTGAAGGGATGACCGAGTCTCTGACCTTTCCCAGCGGATTCCGTTGGGGCACAGCAACAGCCGCCTATCAGATCGAGGGTGCTGTCGCCGCTGACGGACGAACACCGTCGATCTGGGACACCTTTTGCCGGCAGCCCGGAGCGATCGTCAACGGCGACACCGGAGATGTCGCCTGCGACCACTACCGGCGCTGGCGGGAGGACCTCGCCATCGTCGCCGATCTCGGCCTGACCGACTACCGCTTCTCGGTGTCCTGGCCACGCATCGAACCCGTGCCCGGGCGGATCAACTCGGCGGGGCTGGACTTCTACGACCGGCTCGTAGACACCATCTGCGAACTCGGCATCCGCCCGGTGCTCACGCTCTATCACTGGGACCTGCCCCAGTGGCTGCAGGACGATGGCGGCTGGCGCGAGCGTTCCACGGCCAAGCTCTTCGCCTGGTATGCCGCGATCCTCGCCGAGCGGCTCGGCGACCGCGTCGCAACCTGGACCACGCTCAACGAGCCGTGGTGTTCGGCCTTCCTCGGTCACGGATCAGGCGTGCATGCGCCCGGCCTGCGCGACCCTGCGCTAGCGCTCCGCGTCGCCCACAACCTCCTGCTCGGCCACGGCACCGCCGTTTCCGGCCTCCGCGCGATCCTGCCCCGGACGGCCGAGGTGTCGTTGACGCTCAACCTCCATCAGGTGTGCGCGGCGAGTGACCGCCCGGATGATCTCGATGCCGCCCGGCGCATCGACGGCGTCGCCAACCGCATTTTCCTCGATCCGGTCCTCGGCCAGGGATATCCAGAGGACGTCCGCCGAGATGTCTTCGAGCACACCGACTTCGGCTTCGTGCGCCCGGGCGATCTCGATCTGATCGCTGCCAAGATCGACAGCATCGGCGTCAACTTCTACAGTCCCAGCCTGGTGGCCGCGGACCCCGAGTCGCCGGAAATCGCCGCATATCCAGGCTCCCAGGGCGTCAGCTTCGTCGACCCGGGATTTCCGGTGACGGCGATGGACTGGCCTGTGGACGCGAGCGCACTGACCGACCTGCTCCTGCGCGTTTCGACGGATGCGCCCGGGCTGCCGATCCTGGTCACCGAGAACGGCGCGGCCTTTGATGACCACCTCGACGCGGATGGCCGCGTGCGGGACGAGGAGCGAACGGCGTACCTGCACGATCACCTCGCCGCTGTGCACGACGCGATCGCCCGGGGCGCGGACGTCCGCGGCTACTTCGCCTGGTCGCTGCTGGACAACTTCGAGTGGGCCTATGGCTACGACAAGCGTTTCGGCATCGTGCGCGTCGACTACGACACGCAAGAGCGCACGGTCAAAGACAGTGCCCGGGCGTATGCCGCGTGGGCCGCCGCGAACGCCCTCCTGCCCCGCTGAGGGCAACATCTTCGAGCGCTGCATGGCGGCGCAGGCGGTCCACACGTGGCGGCGACGGGCATACCATCGCGAGCATGGTCGATGTCGCCGCGAACCCGTCCCTGCTGCCCACGCTAACGCCCGAGGAGGTGCGGCGGCTAGATCGTCGGCATGTCTTCCACTCCTGGTCGGCGCAGGCCAAGATCGACCCGGTGCCGGTGGTCGCCGCCGAAGGCGCCCGGATCACCACGGACGACGGCCGGACCTATGTCGACTTCACGAGTCAACTTGTCAATGTCAACATCGGCTACCAGCATCCGCGGCTGGTCGCCGCCATCCAGGAGCAGGCCGCCCGGATGACCACGGTCTCGCCGGCGATGGCCAATGACATGCGATCGGCGGCCGCCGCTGCCATCGCGGAGCTCGCCCCAGGCGATCTCAACATGGTCTTCTTCACCAATGGCGGCGCCGAAGCGACGGAGAACGCGGTCCGGATGGCGCGACTGCATACGGGCCGGCAGAAGGTGCTCGCCGCCTACCGCAGTTATCACGGTGCGACCGCCGGCGCGATCAGCCTGACCGGTGAGCCCCGCCGGTGGGGCTCCGAACCCGCGGTGCCTGGGGTGGTCCACTATTTCGGCCCCTACCTCTACCGCTCCAACTTCCACGCGACGACCGAGCAGGAGGAGTGCGAACGAGCCCTGCAGCACCTGCGCGACATCATCGCCGCCGAAGGTCCGCACAATATTGCCGCGCTGATCTCCGAGACCGTCGTGGGCACCAACGGCATCCTCGTGCCCCCGGACGGCTATCTCGCCGGTGTGCGCGCGATCTGCGACGAATTCGGGATCGTGATGATCGCCGATGAGGTGATGGCCGGCTTCGGGCGCGCGGGGGAGTGGTTCGCGATCGACCACTGGGGCGTCACCCCCGACCTGATCTGCTTCGCCAAGGGGGTCAACTCCGGCTATGTCCCGCTCGGCGGGGTCATCATCAGCGATCGGATCGCCGCGTCCTTCCAGGACGAGCCGTATCCCGGCGGCCTGACCTACAGCGGCCACCCGCTCGCCTGTGCCTCCGCTGTCGCGTCGATCGAGATCTTCAAGGACGAGGGCATCATCGAGCGCGCCCGCGACCTCGGTGAGCGCGTCATCGGCCCGCGCCTGCGGGGTCTGATGGAGAAGCACCCGAGCGTGGGCGAGGTACGCGGCCTCGGTGTCTTCTGGGCCGTCGAGCTGGTCAGCGACCGGGCCACGCGGGCGCCCCTTGCGTCGATGGCCGAGGTCACCGCCTCGTGCAAGGCGGCCGGGATGTGGCCCTTCGTCGCGGGCAATCGCCTCCACATCGTCCCGCCGCTGGTCATCACCGAGGAGGAGTTGGACGACGGCCTCCGCGCGCTCGACACGGCCCTCGACGTCGCCGACGCGGCCTGCTTGGTTTGACGTCTGCTTTGCGGGTGACAGCTCGGGGCCGGCGATCCCTTGACATCCGCTCGGGCAACTGCTCATCCGCTACGACCGCAATGGCAACCCCTACCCCGGTTGACCTGGATAATCTCCGCGTCGAGTCAACAGCGTGGCCGCAATGCGGGGTTGACCCCACTCCTGCCCTGTCGTCGACTCCATCCACTCAGGCCCACGCCCGCAGGGGCTTCCCCGGTGACGCAACGACCCCCCGCCCTGGCGCCGACTTGGCTGGCCATAGCCCCCGACGCGGCCCTGGGCGTGTCTCGGCGCGGCATATGTAGGCTGGAGCGATCGCAATTTCACCCGCAGCGCCCCCACCGTGTAATCTCTCCGAGCGCCCTTCCACGCGGAGGGCAGGCCTCCTTAGCTCAGTCGGCAGAGCGTTTCCATGGTAAGGAAAAGGTCGTCGGTTCGATTCCGACAGGGGGCTCAGGTTCGCCGCTTCGCGGCGCGCGGGCCCACGGCGGGGTAGCTCAGCTGGTTAGAGCGCACGACTCATAATCGTGAGGTCGCGGGATCGAGCCCCGCTCCCGCTACCACTGGCGATTTCGTGGGAACACGAGCGCTCGGTATCCTGTTAAGTCGTTGTCCCAGCCGCGTGCGGTCCGCCCGTGCGCGCCCGAGGTCCGATCCACCGTCCATTCAGAAGTAGGTTGCCCCGTGGCCAAGAAGTCCACCGAAATCCGCCCCAAGATCACCTTGGCGTGCACGGAGTGCAAGGAGCGCAACTACATCACGGAGAAGAACCGCCGCAACAGCCCCGACCGGCTCGAGCTTGCCAAGTTCTGCCCGCGTTGCCGCAAGCACACCCCGCACCGCGAGACCCGCTGACGCCTCGTCACGCGTCGACTCGACGCGCCCTGGACCCACCGCTGGTCCGGGGCGCGTCGGCGTCTCGGCCGTCGATAGGGTGGCCGGTATGCCGGTCAACGAGAGCTTCGTCGGGCGCACCTTCGCCCCAGTCGGCCCGTATGCCGTGGATGCCGCGATGATCGCGGCCTTCGCTGCCGCGGTGGGTGCGACCGACCCCGTCCACACCGATGCCGCCGCGGCCCGCGCCGCGGGCTATCGCGATGTCATCGCGCCCCCCACGATGGCGGTGCGCTTCGACCAACTGGCTTCGCGGGCATACGTCCAGGATCCGGAGGCGGGCATCGACTATTCGCGGGTTGTGCACGGTGAGCAGAGCTTCGTCCACCACCGGCCGATCACGGCCGGCGACGAGATCACGGCGCAGACGACCGTCGACAGCATCCGCTCGGCGGGTGGGCACGCGATGATCAGCGTCCGCACCGAGATCACCGCCGGCGAGCAGCCGGTGACCACGACGACCTCGACGATCGTCGTGCGGGGAGGGGAGTAGGTCATGGCCCGTCAGTTCTCCGAGGTCGCCGTCGGCGACGTGCTCGGCCCCGTCACCGTCCCGGTGACCCGCGAGACCCTCTTGGCGTATGCCGCGGCCTCCCTCGATCAGAACCCCATCCACCAGGACGAGGACTTCGCCACGAGCGTCGGCCTGCCCGATGTCATCGCCCACGGCATGTGGACGATGGGCGCCACCGGCACCGTCGCCGCCGACTGGGCCGGTGACGCCGGACGAGTGCTGCGCTATGGCACCCGATTCACCTCGATGGTCGTCGTGCCCCGCGAGGGCGCCGCGCTCGAGGTGTCGGGCGTGGTGAAGTCCCTCGACGCGGCCACGAAGCAAGCCACGGTTGAGCTGACAACGACGGCCTCGGGCGCCAAGGTGCTCGGCCGCTGCCTGGCGACCGTCCAACTCGACTGACGCTGTGCGCGAGGAGTTCGACGCGGCCCTCGCGCCGCATACGACCATGCGGGTCGGTGGACCCGCCGCCCGGCTGGTCACTGTCGCGACCATTGATGAGTTGGTCGACGTGGTCCGCGAGGTCGACGACGCCGGCGAGCCGCTGCTGGTCATGGGCGGCGGCTCCAACCTGGTGATCGCCGACGCCGGCTTCCCCGGCACCGTCGTGCGCGTCGCGACCAGCGGTGTGACCCGGGAGTCGCAGGACGCCTGTGGCGGGGCGTTTGTGCGGGTCGCCGCCGGCGAGCCCTGGGACGATGTCGTCGCCCTGGCTGTCGCCGAGGGCTGGTCGGGGATAGAGGCGCTCTCCGGCATACCGGGCAGCACCGGCGCGACCCCGGTGCAGAACGTCGGGGCCTACGGGCAGGAGGTCGCCCAGACGATCGCCCAGGTCCGCACCTGGGATCGAGAGACGCAGACCGTGCGCACCTTCGCTGCCGCCGACTGCGCCTTCACCTACCGGCACAGTCTGTTCAAGGCAAGCAGTCGGTATGTCGTGCTCGACGTCGCCTTCCAACTCACCCTCGCCGACCTGTCCGCCCCGATTGCGTATGCCGACCTGGCCGCGGGTCTCGACGTGCCCCTGGGCACCCGGGTGCCGCTCGCCGACGCCCGCGAGGCGGTGCTCGCCCAGCGCCGGCGCCGCGGGATGGTGCTCGATGCCGAGGACCACGACACGTGGAGCTGCGGATCTTTCTTCACCAACCCGATCCTCGGGGCACGAGCGTTCGAACGGCTCGTGGCCCGGGTGCACGAGCGGCTCGGAGCCGACGTGGAGCCACCGCGCTATCCCGGCGGCGACGGGATCAAGACCAGCGCCGCGTGGCTGATCGAGCGCGCCGGCTTCGGCAAGGGCTTCGGCGGCGCCCGCGAGGCTGGGCTGTCCGGTTTGGCGGCCCTGTCGACCAAGCACACCCTCGCCGTCACCAACCGGGGCGCGGCGTCGGTAGCCGACATTCTCGCGCTGGCACGCACCGTCCGCGACGGCGTTCAGGATGCCTTCGGCGTGGCCCTCGTCAACGAACCGGTCTTCGTCGGCCACGACCTCTGACCGTCGAGAGGCCGGTTCGGGGTTGCGAGAGGTCGGTACGGCCGCTCGACAACCCCGTCCCGGCCCTTCGACGAGGCTGAACCGGCCCTTCGACGTGGCTGAACCGGCCTTTCGACGGGGCTGAACCGGCCACCGCTGCACTAGGCGGGAGGGGCGGCGAGCCAGGCGTCGATATCGGCCATTGCTGCGTTCCGGATCTCGGCGGGGGCGCGGGAGGCAAGCAGGGAGTCGCGGGCCAGGTCGGCCAGCTGGGCATCGCCGAAGCCGAGGCGATCGCGCGCGAAGACGTACTGATCGACCAGCCGCGAACCGAAGAGCAGCGGGTCGTCGGCGCCCAACGCTACCCGGACGCCCGCGTCGACCAGCGTCCGCAAGGGCACCTCGTCGATCTCGTCGAACACGCCGAGCGCGACATTCGACCCCGGGCAGACCTCAAGGGCCACGCCCTCGCCGGCCAGCCGGTCCACCAGGCGCGGATCCTCCACCGAGCGCACGCCGTGCCCGAGGCGGTCCGGACCCAGCGCATCCAGCGTCTCCTCGACCGCCGCCGGCCCGAGCAATTCACCGGCGTGCGGCATGAGCGCCAGGCCCGCCTTGCGCGCGATGTCGAAGGCCACGCCGAACTCCCTGGTGTCGCCGCGCCGCTCGTCATTGCTCAGCCCGAAACCGACGACGGCCCCGGGCCCGTCGCCGGCATACCGCGCCGCCAACCGGGCCAGCGTCCGCGCATCGAGCGGGTGCCGGATCCGTGATGCCGCGACCATCACGCCGACGGGCGCCCCACCCGCCCGCGAGACCGCGGCCGCCTCGTCAAGCACGCTCTCCAGGGCCGGCGTCAGGCCTCCGACGAAGGGGGCGTAGGACGTGGGGTCCACCTGGATCTCCAGCCATCGGGACCCCTCGACCGCATCGTCGAGTGCGGCCTCCCGCACCAGGCGCCGCATGTCGGCCTCCGAACGCACACACGCGCGGGCGGCGTCATAGAGCCGCTGAAAGCGGAACCATCCGCGTTCGTCGCGCACGCTGGCCAGCCGCGGCGGCCAGTGCTCGACGAGCGCGTCCGGCAGGTGCAGATCGTGTGCCCGCGCCAGCTCGATCAGCGTGCCCAGCCGCAGCGAGCCGGTGAAGTGCAGGTGCAGGTGCGCCTTGGGCAGCGTGGCCAGATCGCGTCGACCAGGTGCACCGGCCGTTTGCCTCGCGATCGTCCTCGCGCCCGTCCCGGCCGCGCCCGTCCCGGCCGCGCCCG
>NZ_DAOQZV010000080.1:0-12230 GCF_035343835.1 Nostocoides sp.
CGGCAGCCTTTGCGGCCGGAGCCCTCGTCGCCTTCGCGGCAGGTGCCATTCCGGCCGGCGCCCTCGTGACCTCGCCGGCCTGAACGGGCCCAGCCTTGACGACCGACTTCTTTGGCGTTCGCGCCCGCCCGGTCGCCCGAGCCGGCGTGCGAGCCGACCGCTCGAGAATGGGCGCCAGGAATCGACCGGTGTGCGACCCGGCCACCGCCGCGACCTCCTCGGGGGTCCCGATCGCGATCACCCGGCCACCGCCGGATCCGCCCTCGGGACCCATATCGATGATCCAGTCGGCGTTCTTGATCACGTCGAGGTTGTGCTCGATGACGATCACCGTGTTGCCCTTGTCGACCAACCCCTGCAGAACGATCAGCAGCTTGCGGATGTCCTCGAAGTGCAGTCCCGTCGTCGGCTCGTCGAGCACATAGATCGTCCGGCCCGTCGAGCGCTTCTGCAGTTCCGAGGCAAGTTTGACGCGCTGCGCCTCACCACCCGAGAGTGTCGTGGCCGGCTGGCCCAGGCGGACATACCCGAGCCCGACCGCGTTCAAGGTCGTCATATGCCGCGCGATCGCCGGGACCGCGGCAAAGAACTCCTCGGCCTCCTCGATCGGCATGTTCAGCACGTCGGCGATCGTCTTGCCCTTGAAATGCACTTCGAGCGTCTCGCGGTTGTAGCGGGCCCCGTGGCAGACCTCGCACGGGACGTAGACGTCGGGCAGGAAGTTCATCTCGATCTTGATGGTTCCGTCACCCGAGCACGCGTCGCAGCGGCCGCCCTTGACGTTGAAAGAAAACCGCCCCTGCTGATAGCCGCGAATCTTCGCCTCGGTCGTCGTCGCGAAGAGCTTGCGGATGTGGTCGAAGACGCCGGTGTAGGTCGCGGGATTGGACCGCGGCGTGCGTCCAATGGGGCTCTGGTCGACATGCACGACCTTGTCCAGATGCTCGAGACCAGTGACCGTCTTGTGCCGCCCGGGCACGTGCCGGGCGCCGTTGAGCTTGTTGGCCAGCACGTTGTAGAGGATGTCGTTCACCAACGTCGACTTCCCCGATCCGGAGACGCCGGTCACGGCGACGAAGGTCCCCAACGGGACCGACACCGACACATCGGCGAGGTTGTGCTCCTTGGCGCCGAGCACCTTGACCATCCGCTGCTTGTCGACCGGCCGGCGCACCACCGGCATCGGGATCTCCTCGCGACCGGACAAGTACTTCCCGGTGAGCGACTCCGGATGCCGTAGCAAATCGGCGACCGACCCCGAGTGCACGACGTGCCCACCGTGCTCACCCGCACCCGGGCCGATGTCGACGATCCAGTCAGCCGTGGCGATGGTGTCCTCGTCGTGCTCGACGACGATCAAGGTGTTGCCCAGATCGCGCAAGCGCACGAGGGTCTCGATGAGCCGGTGGTTGTCGCGCTGATGCAAGCCGATGGATGGCTCGTCCAGGACATAGAGGACGCCGACCAGCCCGGAGCCGATCTGGGTCGCGAGCCGAATGCGCTGCGCCTCCCCGCCCGACAGGGTCCCGGCGGGCCGGTTCAGCGACAGGTAGTCGAGGCCGACGTCGAGCAGGAAGCCCAGACGGGCATTGATCTCCTTGATCACCCGTTGCGCGATCGCCCGCTCCCGCTCGGTGAAGTCCACACCGCCGAGGAAAGCGGCCGCCTCGCGGATCGAGAGTGCCGAGACATCAGCGATGCTCCGCTCGCCGATCAGCACCGCGAGCGACTCCGGCTTCAGCCGAGTCCCACGACACGTGGGGCACGGCACCTCGCGCATATAGCCCTCATAGCGCTCGCGGCTCCACTCCGAGTCGGTTTCCGTATGCCGTCGCTTGACGAATGGGACCGCGCCCTCGAAGCCGGTGCTGTAGGAGCGCTCCCTGCCGTAGCGGTTGCGGTAACGGACGTGCACTTTGTGGTTCTGCCCGTGGAGCACGGCGTCCTTGGCGCGCTGCGGCAACCCGCGCCACGGCACGTCCATCGAGAAGCCGAGATCCTCGGCCAGGGCACCCAGCACCCGCTGGAAGTACTCCGCCGATCCGCTGCCCTGCCCCCAGGGGGCAACGGCGCCCTGAGCAAGAGAGAGGTCCTCGTCCGGCACGATCAACTCCGGATCCACCTCCAACTCAACGCCGATGCCGGTGCACACCGGGCACGCACCGAAAGGAGAGTTGAAGGAGAACGAGCGCGGCTCGATCTCGTCGATCGACAACGGATGATCGTTCGGGCACGCCATCCGCTCGGAGAAGCGCCGCTCCCGGTCAGGACTTCCCGGCTCCGCGTCCACGAAGTCGACGATCACCGACCCGCCCGCCAACACCAGGGCCGTCTCGATGGAGTCGGTGAGCCGGCGCTTGGCCGACCGCCCCGCATCACCCTCGGGCGACTTGGCAACGAGGCGGTCGATCACGACGTCGATGGTGTGCTTGACCTGCTTCTCCAGCTTGGGCACATCGGTCAGGGGCATGACCGTCCCGTCTACACGGGCACGGGCATACCCCTTGCTCTGCAACTCGGCGAAGAGCTCGACATACTCACCCTTGCGCGCGCGCACGACCGGCGCGAGCACCTGGAAACGCGTGCCTTCCGGCAACTCCAAGAGGCGGTCGACGATCTGTTGCGGCGTCTGCCGGGTGATCGGCTCCATGCAGACCGGGCAGTGCGGCCGCCCGGCGCGGGCGAAGAGCAGGCGCAGGTAGTCATACACCTCGGTGATCGTCCCCACCGTCGATCGGGGATTGCGATTGGTCGACTTCTGGTCGATGGACACCGCGGGGGAGAGGCCCTCGATGAAGTCCACATCCGGCTTGTCCATCTGCCCCAGGAACTGGCGGGCGTAGGCGCTCAGTGACTCGACATACCGCCGTTGGCCCTCGGCGAAGATCGTGTCGAAGGCGAGCGAGGACTTGCCCGACCCGGACAGCCCGGTGAACACCACGAGGGCATCGCGTGGCAGCTCGACATTGATGTCTTTGAGGTTGTGTTCGCGCGCGCCACGCACGATCAGGTGGTCCTGCTGGCGGCCGGCGGCGGCGCCTTTGGTGGTGGCTCGAGTCACGTCCGATATCGTATGTCGCCCCACCGACAGCCCCCTTGTTCGTCGCCTCTGCACCACCCACGCTGAGGTGACTGGCCGGTAACCTACGGTTCCGTAGGTTATGGTGGGTGCATGAGCGCGTCACAGCCTCGATCGTTCGACCCCACTGCGCTGACCGAAGCGGCCGGCGAGATGCTGCAGCAGGTCAAGCCGCGGCTGCGCGGCTGGCTCCACCTGGTCGCAGCCCCCCTGGCCCTGATCGCCGGCATCGTGCTCGTTGCGATGGCTCCGACCACCCAGGCGCGGATCGCCTGCGCGATCTTCGCGGTCGCGGCCACGGTGCTCTTCGGCACCAGCGCCCTCTACCACCGTGGCCGCTGGTCACCGAAGCGGGAGCGCCTACTCAAGCGCCTCGACCACTCCAACATCTTTCTCATCATCGCCGGCAGCTATACCCCGTTCGCTGTCCTCCTGCTCCCACCGAGGCAGGCCGACGTCCTGCTTGCGGTCGTGTGGGCAGGCGCCCTGGCCGGTGTGGCCTTCCGGGTCTTTTGGGTCGGGGCCCCGCGCTGGCTCTACACCCCGGCCTATATCGCACTGGGCTGGACCGCCGTCTTCTATCTGCCGGCCTTCCTCGCGCACGGCGGCGCGGCGGTCTTGACCCTGGTGCTCGTCGGCGGGGTGCTCTACACGATCGGCGGCATCATTTACGGCATCAAGCGGCCCAACCCGCTACCGCGCTGGTTCGGCTTCCACGAGGTCTTCCACGCGTTGACGATCGCGGCCTTCATCGTTCACTACGTCGGCGTTTTCCTCGCCCTCTACACAACCGCCGCCCTGACCGCCTGATGGCGACCGCGTCCATGGCCGGATGACCTGTGGGGCTGGGTTCGATGCGAACCCAGCCCCACAGGTCATACCGGCAATGACGCGTCAGTCCTCGCCGAGATAGGCCTTCCGCACGTCGTCGCTGCTCAGCAACTCACGGCCGGTGCCCTGCAGGACGATCTTGCCGACCTCGAGCACATAGCCCATGTTGGCCAGGCGCAGCGCGGCCTGGGCGTTCTGCTCGACCAGCAGCACGGTGGTGCCCTGCTCCTGCAGGGTCCGCACGGTCGTCATGATCCGCTTCATCATCAGCGGCGAGAGACCCATTGACGGCTCGTCGAGCATCATCAGCTTGGGCCGGCTCATCATCGCCCGGCCCATCGCCAGCATCTGCTGCTCGCCGCCGGAGAAGGTGCCCGCCGGCTGCTTCGAGCGCTCCCCGAGAATCGGGAAGAGTTCGTATGCCGCTTGCAGGTCCTTCCCGATCTCGCTGTCGGCGCGCGTGAACGCACCGAGGAGCAGGTTCTCCTCGACCGTCATCGCCGGGAAGATCCGCCGGCCTTCGGGGGAGTGCGCGATGCCCAACTGCACAATCTCGTGCGCCGGCATCTGGTCGATGCGCTTGCCCTGGAAGGTGATCGTTCCGCCGGTCGGTCGCAGCAGCCCGGAAATGGTCCGCAGCGTCGTCGTCTTGCCGGCGCCATTGGTGCCGATCAGCGAAACGACCTGGCCCTCGTCCACGGTGAAGCTGATGCCCTTGACGGCCTTGATCTTGCCGTAGCTGACTTCGAGGTCCTTGACCTCCAGCATGGCGCTCACGCGTCCTCCTCGTCCTCGAGCTCGCTGCCGCCGATGTAGGCCTCGATGACGCGCGGGTCGGACTGGACCTCTCCGGGGGTGCCCCAGATCAGGGCCTCGCCACGCACGAGACAGAGCACTCGGTCGCACAACTGGAAGATGAACCGCATGTCGTGCTCGATGACGACCACGGCGAGCCCGAGGTCCCGGATCCGGAAGATCAGGTCCATCGCCTGGGCAGTCTCCTGCGGATTCATGCCGGCGGTCGGCTCATCGAGCAGGATCAGCTTGGGATCGGTGGCCAATGCGCGCGCGATCTCCAGGCGGCGCTGATCGCCGTAGGGCATATTCCGGGCGAGCAACTCAGCGGACTTCCCAAGACCGACGAACTTCAGCAACTCCAGGGCCCGGGCCCGGGACTCGGCCTCCTCGCGCCGGTACTTCGGGCCGTGGATGATCGAGGTGAGGGCCGCGGAGGAGGTGCGGCAATAGCGCCCGACCATGACATTTTCCAGCGCGGTCATATTGCCGAAAAGCCGGATGTTCTGGAAGGTGCGCGCCATGCCGGCCTTGACCACGGCCCGCGGCTTGGGAGGCAGCGTCTGACCGTAGAAGGTCACCGTGCCTGAGGTCGGCTTGTACATCCCGGTGAGGCAGTTGAAGAAGGTCGTCTTCCCCGCGCCATTCGGGCCGATCAGCCCGACGATTTCGCCTTCGTGGACGTCGAAGTCGACATTGTTGACGGCGACCAAGCCGCCGAAGCGCATGACGACGCCGCGGGCCTCGAGCACCATGGCGCCGACCTTGCCGCCGCCCTGCCGTCCAGCGGGCGCCTCCTGAATTGCGGTGTTCATCGCGGTCCCTCCGTGGTCGCTGCGACCTCGAGTAGATGTTCTTGCTGGATTTCCTTCGCGAGTCCTTCGTCCTCGTCGTGGAATTCCAGCTGTCGCCGCTTGCTGGCGATCAGGCCCTCGGGCCGGATCCGCATCATCACCACGAGCAGCAGGCCGAAGATGAGCAGCCGGTACTCGCTGAAGAAGCGCAGCTTCTCGGGGAGCAGCTTCAGGATGGTCGCACCGACCAGCACGCCGGCCACCGTGCCCATGCCACCCAGGACGACGGCCGAGAGCAGGAAGGCCGACTCGAGGAAGACGTACTGGTCGGGGCTGACGGCCGTGTCCTGGTGGGCCTTAATCGTCCCGGCCAGGCCGGCGAGGAAGGCGCCACCGGCGAAGGCGAAGAGCTTCAGACCGAAGACATTCACACCCATCGCCTCGGCGGCGCGCTCGTCCTCGCGAATGGCCACCCAACCACGGCCGATGCGGCTGTTGTTGAGGCGGGTGAAGACCAGGATCACGAAGCCGATCAGCAGCAGCAGGATGAAGTAGTAGTTGCTGAAGCGGCCGAGTTGCAGACCGAAGATCGTATGCGGCTTGCCGAAGTCGAAGCCGAAGAGCTTCAGGTCCGGGATGCCCGGGATGCCATTGGGGCCATTGGTCAGATCCGGACCGTTGTTGCCGTCGAGGTTGAACATCGACAGGCGGAAGATCTCACCGAAGGCCAGCGTCACGATGGCCAGGTAGTCACCGGAAACGCGCAAGGTGGGCGAGCCGATGATCAAACCGAAGATGGCGGCGACGCAGGCGCCGATGAACATCACCAGGATGAACGGCGGCTTGAAGCCGACGGTCGCCGACGCGGCATTCGACATCATGGCCGCGACATACGCGCCGGAGCCGAGGAAGGCGATATAGCCGAGGTCGAGCAAGCCGGCGAGGCCGACGACGATGTTCAGACCGATGGCTGTCGCCGCAAAGATGATCACCTGGGTGGCGATCGACATATTCGCGTCCGACCCGTCCTGCGTGAACGGGAAGAGGAAGGCGACGGCGAAGGCCGCGAGCGTGAGCACCTGCCGGTGCCGCGCCCCGACATACCCGAACCACGTGAAGAAGCCGGCGCGCGCCATCGCCATGACGATGACGCCGAGGACCAGCAGGAAGAGCACGAAGACCCATGCGTCGTCACGACCCAGCACGTATGCCGCGCTGAACAGCGCGAACGCCATCAGGACGACGATCACGAGGATCTCCACCACCGAGCTGACCTGGGTCTTGGCGAGATCGTGCAGGAGTCGCTGCGGGGTCAGGTGGGCACCGACAAACAGCAGCACCGCGCCGGCCAAGGCCACCCAAGCACCGGGATTGATGTTGATCAGCCCGCCGGCCTCGTAGGCGATCGCCAGGATCGACAAGAGGGCGAAGAACACCGCCCCATTGCCGAGGGTGCGCAGGCCGAGCGCGGCGTCGAACCAGTCGCCGAGCCGCTGCAGCGGCCCCTTATGCATGAGCGCGAAGATCAGTGCGACAACGCCCAGGAAGATCGCGAAGAGCTGGAGCGTCGCCGGCCAGAGGGCGATGGAGATGTCGCCGAGAATGTTTGGGTCGTAGGACCACGAGAGCAGCCCGCTGACGATCAGCAGTACCGAGCCGGCGAGGGCCAACGGCCAGCCCTTGCTCGCGTGCGCGGCTCGGGTTTCCTCCGGGAGGTTGGGCAGCTTGATCATGCGCGATCCACCACCTTGGCGCCGAGGAGGCCCTGCGGCCGGAAGACGAGAACGAGAATGAGGAGGGCGAAGGCCCAGACGTCCTTCCAGGACGACCCACCGAACTGACCGAGGAAGCCCGGCAACATTCCGGAGTACTGGGTGATCAGCGACTCGGCAACGCCGAGCACCAGGCCACCCACGACGGCACCCTGGATATTGCCGATTCCACCCAGGACGGCCGCGGTGAAGGCTTTCAGACCGGCGATGAAGCCCATCTTGAAGTTGATATTGGTGTTCTGCAGGCCCTGCGCGACGCCGGCGACGGCGGCCAGACCGGCGCCGACGGCGAAGGCCACGACGATGATCCGGTCGACATTGATGCCCATCAGGCGCGCTGTGTCGGGGTCCTGCGAGACCGCGAGCATGCCCCGGCCCACCTTGGTCCGGTTGACGAAGTACCACAGGCCGGCGGCACACATGAGGAGGGCCCCGAAGGTGAAAACGGCCGCGCGTTGAATCGTGACGCCACCGAGGTCAATGGCCGGTCCGGTGACCACATCGATCTGGGGAAAGGGAATCTTCGCCTTGGCCGACGGGAAGTTGGTGCCGGGGATCTTGTCGAAGAAGAGCCGCACGAATTCCTGCAGAAAGACCGAGATACCGATAGCGGTGATCAGCGGTGCTAATCGTGGTGCGTGACGCAACGGCCGGTAGGCCACTCTTTCCATCAGCACCGCCGTGCCGACGGCCGCGATCATCGCGCCGATGATCATGATCGGCAGGATCCATAAGGCGGTCTGGCCCTTGAAGAGCAGGAGGTAGGTGGCAAGGGCTCCGAATGCGCCGATCATGAACACCTCGCCGTGAGCGAAGTTGATCAACTGCACGATGCCGTAAACGACCGTATAGCCGACGGCGATCAGCGCATAGAGAGAGCCCAGCGTCAGCCCGTTGACGAGCTGCTGCAGGAAGGTAGTCACCGTGTGGACACTCCTTCGTTGGGTCGGGGGGCGAACGTGACGGTGGTCACGTTGGGGAGAAACCTAGCGATAAAGCACGTCGGTGGGGAGCAGGCCACGCTGCCCCCCACCGACGATCAGTTATTGCGGATCGCGATCGATCACTTGAACTCGGAGGTGTCCTCCGCGACCCAGGCGCCGCCCGAGACCTTGTACACAGTCAAGACCTTGGTCGTGGTGTCGCCGTATTCGTCGAACGCCACCTTGCCGGTCACACCGTCGAAGCTGACCTTGCCCAGGTCGGTCACGGTGTTCGCGCGGGCATCCGCGACGCTGCCGGCGTCCTTGAGGCTGACCTTGAGTGCGTTGATGATCGCGTTGGCCGCGTCATACGCGTAGCCGCCGTAGGCCGCCGACGGGTCGGAGTAGCCCGCGCTCTTGTACTGCTCGAGGAACTTCTTGCCCGACTCGGTGCTGTCGGTCGGGGCGCCGACCGACGTGGCGAGGTCGCCCTCGGAGGTCTTGCCGGCGAGCTCGATGTACTTGCCGTCGAAGATCCCGTCGCCACCCATCAGCGGGATGCTCAGACCCTGGGCCTTCATCTGCTGGCTCAGCGGGCCCGCGTTCGGGTACTCGCCTCCGTAGTAGAGGGCCTTCGGTCCCTTCGGCTTGATGGCGGAGACGACCGCGTCGTACTTGTCCTCGTCGGGGTTGATGGTCTCGGCCGCGGCGATGGTGCCGCCGAGCTTCTTGAACTCTTCGGTGAAGGCTGCGACCAGACCCTGGCCGTAGGCCTTCTTGTCGTGGACGGTCGCGACCTCCTTGATGCCGGCCTTCTCGAAGAGGTAGCGCGCGGCAAAGGGACCCTGCACGGCGTCCGTGGTGCAGGTGCGGAAGTAGGTCGGGAAGGGCCGCTTCGGGTTGGCGGCATCGTCACCCTTGGTCAGCGAGACACCGGTGTTGGCCGGCGAGACCTGCACGATGTTCGCGGAGGCGAGGACCGGCTGGACCTGTAGGGCGACCGAGGAGTTCAGGGTTCCGACGACGCCGATGACGTCCTTGTCGCCGGCCAGCTTGGTGGCGGCATTCTTGCCCACATCGGCTGTGGCCTGGTCGTCCTCGGCGGCGAGCTCGAGCTTCCAGCCGGGAATGGCGTTGGCGTCGTTGGCCTGCTTGATGGCCAGGTCGACGGAGTTCTTGATGCCGAGGCCGAGGGCGGCCAGGTCACCGGAGAGCGGGGCGATGACGCCGATCTTGGCGACCTTCGAGCTGCTGTTACCGCCACCGGAGCCGCTGGTGGTATCGGAGCCACCGCGCGAGCCGCAGGCAGAAAGCATGAGCGACGCGGCAAGGACAGTGGCGCCGACGGACGCGACGGAGCGCTTGGACACGGGGATTCCTCCTGGTTAAACGATCTGACGAGAACGACCTCGTCGGCACCGTCTCGGGACGGAGCAAGGGCACAGTAACCGCAAAAAGTCGCGCCGCGACACGCCCCGCCGCTCGCGTGTCCCTCTCGTTATGCCAAAACCGGAGATTTAACGGTCAAGAAACAATGGGGTGCGGAAGGTGGCCCGTTCGGCGGCATCCGGTAGCGTCCACTCGCACGGTACCTCCGACGGCAGGTCGCCGCCACGTGAAAGGACGCACGTATGACCGATACCTCCCCCCAAGGCGATCCCTCCAACGCGCGCCGAGCCGTTCTCGGGATGGGGGCGGGTGGGCTCGTGGTCCTTGCCGCCTCGGCGTGCGGTTCCGAATCCTCCTCGCCCACGAGCGCTGGCGCGGGTGCTTCATCCAGCTCCTCGGCCGGCGGCACGCGGGTCCGCAAGGACCAGGTCCCGGAGGGCGGCGGCGTCATCCTGTCCGCGGAGAAGGTCGTGGTCACCCAGCCGACCGCGGGTCAGTTCAAGGCCTTCTCTGCGATCTGCACGCACCAGGGCTGCCCGGTCGACTCCGTGGCCAAGACCATCGGGTGTTCGTGTCACGGCAGCCAGTTCGCCATCGCGGACGGTGCCGTCGTTCAAGGACCCGCCACGCAGCCGTTGCCCGCCAAGACCGCAACGGTTGACGGCGACTTCGTCACGGTGACCTGACGGGGGCTGTCGGCGAGCCCGCATACAGTGCAGGAGTGGCTGATCCGACGACCTACCGACCGGCACCGGGAAGCATCCCGGTCGACCCGGGCGTCTATCGGTTCCGCGATGCGCACGGCCAGGTCATCTATGTCGGCAAGGCCAAGTCCTTGCGCTCACGCCTGTCCTCCTACTTCCAGGACATCGGCGGATTGCACCCGCGCACTGCGCGCATGGTCCGCACCGGCGCATCCGTCGAGTGGACCGTCGTGGCAAACGAGGTGGAGGCACTCCAGCTCGAGTACAGCTGGATCAAGGAGTTCGATCCGCGCTTCAACGTCAAATACCGCGACGACAAGTCCTACCCCTATCTCGCGGTGACGATGGGGGAGGAGTTCCCCCGAGCTCAGGTATTGCGAGGGTCCAAACGGCCCGGCACCCGCTATTTCGGGCCCTATGCGCACGCCTGGGCCATCCGCGAGACGCTCGATCAGTTGCTCAGGGTCTTTCCCGTCCGCACGTGCAGCGCCGGTGTCTTCAAGCGAGCCGGCCAGGTCGGCCGACCGTGCCTGCTCGGCTATATCGACAAGTGCTCGGCTCCTTGTGTCGGCCGGGTGGACGCCGATACTCATCGTCAGATCGCCGAGGACTTCTGCGACTTCATGGCCGGCAACACCGGCCGCTTCGTGAAGTCACTGACCGAACAGATGAAGCAGGCCGCAGCCGAGCTCGACTTCGAACGCGCCGCGCGCCTGCGCGACGACATCGCGGCCATGACCAAGGCGCTGGAACGATCGGCCGTGGTGTTCACCGACGCGACCGACGCCGACGTCTTCGCGGTTGCCGAGGACCAGCTCGAGATGGCCGTCCAGGTCTTCCACGTGCGTGGCGGCCGGGTCCGCGGCCAGCGAGGATGGGTCGCCGAGATGGATGCCGAGAGCGTCCCGGAGCTTGTGGAGCGCTTGCTCATGCAGGTCTACGGCGCCGAATCGGCCGAGGGCATCCCGCGCGAAGTCCTGCTGCCCGTGCTGCCCCCGGAGCCCGCCGCGATGTCGGAGTTGCTCGGCTCCATCCGCGGGGCCAAGGTCGCCTTGCGGGTGCCGCAGCGCGGCGACAAGAAGACGCTCATGGAGACCGTCCAGCGCAATGCCGACCAGTCCCTGGCCAGGCACAAGGTCGCGCGGGCCGGTGACCTGTCCGCCCGCGCGCAGGCCCTCGAGGAACTCACCGAGCACCTCGGGCTCGATCAGGCCCCGCTGCGGATCGAATGCTTCGATGTCAGCCACGTCCAGGGCACCAATGTCGTCGCTTCCATGGTCGTCTTCGAGGACGGACTGGCCCGCAAGTCCGAGTATCGCCGGTTCATCGTCCGAGGAGAGGCCGTGGACGACACGGCCGCAATGCGCGAAGTCCTCACCCGGCGCTTCCAGCGCTATCTCACTGAGCGCACCGAAACCGAGGACGGGCGCGCCAAGAAGTTCGCCTATCCGCCCAATCTCCTGGTGGTCGACGGCGGGCAGCCGCAGGCGAATGCCGCCGGCGCCGTCCTGCGCGAGTTGGGCGTCGTCGACGTCGCTGTGGTCGGGCTCGCCAAGCGACTGGAAGAGGTATGGCTGCCCGACGACGATTTCCCGGTCATCCTCCCGCGCGGAAGCGAGGGGCTCTACCTGCTCCAGCGCGTCCGCGACGAAGCGCACCGGTTCGCCATCACCTTTCACCGCGAACGTCGCAGCAAGGCGATGACCGTGAGCGGTCTGGACGGCATACCAGGTCTGGGTAAGTCGCGGCAGGCCGCGCTGCGGCGGCATTTCGGGTCGATGACGAAGATCCGGGCGGCGAGCGCCGAGGAAATCGCCGACGTCCCCGGCATCGGTCCCACGCTGGCGGGGACGATCGCCGCGCACCTCGGTGCCGCGGCCGATCAGGTGGAGCCGGCCGTCAACCTCACCACCGGCGAGGTCCTGGCCGACTGATCCGCACGC
>NZ_DAOQZV010000081.1:0-12166 GCF_035343835.1 Nostocoides sp.
GCACTCCTCGCCCGGGGGGTCGTCGCAATCGGCCCGGGCCACACAGGTCGGACATGGGTCGGGCCCGGGCGCGCGTGGGCCGGCCAGTGGCGCGAACACCGGTGAATCCTCCCGTCCAGCCCCCGCCGGGCGGGGGGCGACCGAGCTGAGCACTCAGCATCCGGCCGTTGATGCGGACATCGATGATGAGGACCTGATCAGCGACGACGACGAGGACCTCATCGCCCTCGGCGAGGTCGGCCGCCCGGTGATCGAGCGCGTGCTTGGTGGGACCGTCATCTGGTCCGAGGGCGACGAGAGCTGACCGGGCACTCAGCCGGGGCCTGACCGCTTTCCCTTCGGCGAGATCGGCCGACGGCGAATACGGTCCCGCGCAAGCGGGCGCCGGGGCGCGTCGGGCGCTGTTGTCGGTGTGAGCGCATAGGGTGATCACGTGTACGAAGGCGTGGTCCAGGACCTCATCGACGAGCTCGGGCAGTTGCCCGGGATCGGCCCCAAGAGCGCCCAGCGCATTGCCTTCCACCTGCTCAGCGCCGAGGCAGCGGAGGTCCAGCGCCTGATCACGGCGTTGTCTGAGGTCAAGGACAAGGTCACCTTCTGCAGCACGTGCGGCAATGTTGCCCAGGACACCCAGTGCCGCATCTGCGCCGACCCGCGGCGCGACACCCACGCCCTGTGCGTCGTCGAGGAACCCAAGGACGTCGTCGCGATCGAACGCACGCGCGAGTTCAAGGGTCGCTACCACGTCCTCGGCGGCGCGATCAGCCCGATCGACGGGATCGGTCCCGATCAGCTGCGCATCGCCGAGCTCATGCGCCGCCTCGGTGGTGACGAGATCACCGAGGTCATCATCGCGACCGACCCCAATATCGAGGGCGAGGCGACCGCCGCCTATCTCGCTCGCCAGTTGCGGCCGCTCGGCCTGCGCGTGACCCGGCTGGCGTCCGGCCTGCCCGTCGGTGGCGACCTGGAGTATGCCGACGAAGTCACCCTGGGCCGCGCCTTCGAAGGACGGAGACTCATCGATGCCTGACCGGACCGACGCCATCGACACCAGCGTCACCGACACCGACGCCCCGGACACCGCGGATCTCGCCCAGCTCGCCGAGATTTCCGCCCTCGAAGCTCGGGCCTTCCTCGACACCATGACCGAGATCGCCTCCGGCACCAGCCCCGAGGCGGCTCTATCGTTGGCCCTCCTCGCGACCTCGCAGGTCCTTGTCACCGGTGCCCGGCTCGGTGCGGTCCAGGACGTCGTCCTGCGCGAGCGCTTCGAGCCCGACGACGGCCCGGACACCGATGTCGACGCCCTCCAGTCCGCGATCCTCAACGTCTTCGAGGGGTTGGACACCTATGCCGACCTCGTCGACCCGGTGACCACTCACGAGTTGACCACCGGCTCGTTGAGCGCCGACTTCGCCGCCGTCGTCGCCGCCCTCGATCACGGCCTGCGGCACTACGACCGCGGCAACCGGATCGAAGCCCTGTGGTGGTGGCAGTTCAGCTATCTGTCCGACTGGGGCGAGCGGGCGGCCATGGCCCTGCGCGTGCTGCACTCCCTGCTGGCGCACGTCCGGCTCGACGCCGACGAGGACATCGTCGCCGAGGCCGAGTTCGACGCACTGCACCCCTGACCGGCCACCGCCTCGGCGGGCTGGGGGCGCCGTCACGAGCGCGGGGGTCCGGCATACGGAAAATGCGGTTGTCTGCCGCGTCGCCTCCTTAGAGTGGACGCGCCCCTGCCCCTAGCGACCTGGAGCTGTCAGCCGTGCCGATCGTCGTCCAGAAATACGGTGGCTCGTCGGTCGCCGACGCCGAGAGCATCAAACGCGTCGCGCGCCGGATCATCGACACGCGCAAGGAAGGCAATGACGTCGTCGTCGCGGTCTCCGCGATGGGCGACACCACCGACGAACTTCTCGACCTCGCACGCGAGGTCAGCCCGATGCCGCCCCCGCGTGAGCTCGACATGCTGATGACCGCCGGAGAGCGGATTTCGATGGCGCTGCTGGCGATGGCCATCGCCGACCAGGGACACAGCGTGCGCTCCTTCACCGGCTCGCAGGCCGGTGTCATCACCGACGCCCAGCACGGCAGGGCCAAGATCATCGACGTCACGCCCGGCCGGATCACCGAGGCCCTCGGCAAGGGGCACATCGTCATCGTCGCCGGCTTCCAAGGTGTCAGCAAGGAAACCAAGGAGATCACCACGCTCGGGCGCGGCGGGTCGGACACGACCGCCGTCGCGCTCGCTGCCGCGCTGCGGGCGAGCGTCTGCGAGATCTACACCGACGTCGACGGCGTCTTCACGGCCGACCCGCGGATCGTTCCAGCAGCGCGCAAGCTGGACCGGATCACCGCCGAGGAGATGCTCGAGCTCGCGGCCAGCGGTTCGAAGGTGCTCCACCTGCGCAGCGTCGAGTATGCACGCCGCTTCGACATCCCCATCCATGTCCGCTCCTCCTTCACCAGCAAGGAGGGCACTCTCGTCACCGACCAGCCCGCTCCCGAAGGAGAAGCCGTGGAAGCACCCATCATTGCCGGGGTCGCCACCGACCGTAGCGAGGCCAAGGTCACCGTGGTCGGTGTCCCCGACCGCTCCGGTATGGCCGCCCAGATCTTCGCTGCGATCGCCGACGCCGAGATCAATCTCGACATGATCGTCCAGAATGTCTCCGCGACTGAGACCGGCCTGACCGATATCTCCTTCACCGTCCCGATCAGCGAGGGGCCGGCGGCCATGCAGGCCCTGTCGAAGATCCAGGACGAGGTCGGCTTCGCCTCCTTGCTGTATGACGACCAGATCGGGACGTTGTCGCTGGTCGGGGCGGGCATGAAGTCCAACCCGGGGGTGTCGGCGACCTTCTTCAAGGCCCTTGCCGCGGCCGACATCAACGTCGAAATGATCTCGACCTCCGAGATTCGCATCTCGGTGGTCATGCGCGACGACCGGCTTGATGAGGCCGTGCGCGCCGTGCATACGGCCTTCGGTCTCGACTCCGACCAGGAAGCCGTCGTCTACGCCGGCACCGGCCGCTGACCACCCCAGGACCCAGCGCCGTGTCTCGACTGTGACGATCCTTCGGCCAACCGCCCGCCGCCGCTGAGCGTCAACACTCGGAGGACGTCACAGAACTGTTATCAAAGTTCATCAGTGTGACTTGTGTTGCGCTAGTGATCAATGTGACCAGTGAGGCAGAATGAGCCTTCAGTGACACGAGCGAAGGGACGAGGACGGATGACGCAGGTCCCGGTGGCACCGGACGACGCACGGCGTGCCATCCGCTGGCGCCAACGGCGCCGCTTCGTGCTGCTTATCACCCTGCCTGGGTTGATCGTCGGTGGAGCGAGCGTGGCCGGGGCCTATGGAGCAGGCCTGCTCACCCGTAAACCCGCCATCGCGTGTGTCTCGGCCGTCGTCCCGGCCCCGGCCCGCGACTCCTTCGACATCCTGGTCACCAACTCCAACGAGACCGCCGGACAGGGCGGCAAGGTCGCCAAGGCCCTGACCAAGCGGGGATTCGTCGTCAAGGACGTCAGCAATGCGCCCGACGGCGTCTACATCAAGCGGGCCGCGATGATCTACCACGGCCCCAAGGGCTTGGATCAGGCGCTGCTCGTTGCGGCACAGATTCCCGGCGCCCGCACGTGGAACGACGGCCGCGGTGGTAGCACGGTCGAGGTCGTGATCGGCTACGGGTTCACCGGGCTGAAGCCGGTCCCGCCGCCGCCGGCCCCGCTGCCGAGCGAGATCACGGTGAATGTCTACAACACGACCTGGCGCGCCGGCCTCGCCGCGACGGTCGCCGACGACCTGGCCAGCCGCGGATTCCACCTCGGCACCGTCGGCAACGACCCGCTGCGCAGCTTCCTACCCGATGACATCGCGGTCATCCGCTTCGGCCCGGACGGCGCGGATACCGCCGCCACCGTGCAGCAGAACCTGCCCGGTGCCCGGATGCAACAGGACGCCCGCGAGGGCAGTGGAGTCGACCTGGTCATCGGCAACGGGTTCACCTCTCTCCTGGAAAAGTCCCAGGTTCCCCGGCCGCCCAAGCGCGTCGCCCCGCCGGCCGAGACCGTCGCCCGGCCCTGCGCCGCCGGCTGACGCCGCGCTCCTACCTGCCTGGCGGGACGACGCAGCCGCCTGACCGCTGCGGGATGTCGGCGATCGACGCCATGATGAGGATCGGTCTGCGCTTACCCACGGCGCCGAATCGGAGCATGTGACGACGGCCGGTTCGCCGACCGTATGCCGGAGTGGAAGGATGGGAGCACGTCACCTTCGCCTTCCCGAAAGGTTCGTCATGCCCGTTCGCAAGGTCGCCATGCTCACCGCCGGCGGCATCGCCCCCTGCCTGTCCAGTGCCGTCGGTGGCCTGATCGAGCGCTACACCGAGACCGCTCCCGAGGTGGAGATCATCGGCTATCTCGATGGCTACGCCGGCCTGCTCACCGGCAACTCGCTGCCCGTCACCGCCGAGGTGCGCGAGGGCGCCCACCTGCTGCACCACTTCGGCGGCAGCCCGCTCGGCAACTCGCGCGTCAAGCTGACCAATGTCGCCGATTGCGTCAAGCGCGGCCTGGTCAAGGAGGGCCAGGACCCCCTGCATGTCGCCGCCGAGCAGCTGACCAAGGACGGCGTTGACGTGCTGCACACGATCGGCGGGGACGACACCAACACGACGGCCGCCGATCTCGCGGCCTACCTGCACGAGAACGGCTACGAGCTCCAGGTCGTCGGCCTGCCCAAGACCATCGATAACGACGTGGTCCCGATCCGGCAGACCCTCGGCGCCTGGACGGCGGCCGAGCAGGGGGCCATCTTTGCCAAGAACATCATCGGCGAGCACACCTCGAATCCGCGGATGCTCATTGTCCACGAGGTCATGGGGCGCCACTGCGGATGGCTGACGGCCGAGACCGCCCGGCGCTACCACGCGTGGGTGGGGGAGCAGGCATACGTGCCGGGGATCGGGAACTCGCAGCAGCGGTGGGATGTGCACGGGGTCTATGTCCCGGAGTCGCACATCGACATCGCCGCCGAGGGTGCGCGACTGCGCGCCACCATGGACGAGATCGGCTGCGTCAACATCTTCCTGTCCGAGGGAGCGGGCGTCGCGGACGTCGTCGCCGAGATGGAGGCCGCGGGGGATGAGGTGCCGCGTGACCCGTTCGGCCACGTCATGCTCGACAAGGTCAACCCGGGTGCCTGGTTCGCCAAGCAGTTCGCGGCCGCGATCGGCGCCGAGAAGGTCATGGTCCAGAAGTCGGGCTACTTCGCCCGGTCGGCGGCGGCCAATGACGAGGACCTCGCCTTGATCAAGCGCTGCACCGATTTCGCGGTGGATGCGGCCCTGCGCGGCGAGAGCGGCGTGGTCGGCGAGGACGAGGAGGCCGGCGACGAGCTGCGGGCGATCGAGTTCCCGCGGATCCGCGGCGCCAAGGCCTTCGACCCGCAGGTCGAGTGGTTCCAGGCGCTCCTGCGCGACATCGGCCAGCATTGACCCCCGTCCCTAATTGCTGCTAGGACACCCCTCGAAGTTCTCCGCTCCTTCGTCGCTCCGATACTTCGTGGGGACCCCGTCCGTCCGTGGTTTCGTAACACTGCTAGCAGAGGTTAGGTGTCTTCCAGCAGGGTCGACCATGCTGAAGGACACCTAACCTGCGCTAAGTCGCCGGCTCGGCACCCCTCATCCCGGGCGTCAACTCAAAGGAGAGTCGCAGTTCAATGGATCGTCGCCATGCCTCGTCCGGTTCACCGTATGAAGCGACCATCGGCTTCAGTCGCGCCGTCCGGGTGGGCAATCACATCGCCGTCAGCGGCACCGCCCCGATCTGGCCCGACGGTGGCATCGTGCTCGACCCCCTCGACCAGGCCCGCCGATGCTGGGAGATCGCGATCGGCGCGCTGACCGAGCTCGGCGGGAGCGTTTCGGATGTCGTGCGGACCCGCCAGTACATCACCAGCGCCGACGCCGCCGAACCGGTCTCCCAGGCCCACGGCGAGGTCTTCCACGACGTGCGGCCCGCGAGCACCGTGGTCGTCGTCGCCGGCCTGCTCGACCCGCGCTGGCAGGTCGAGGTCGAGTTGGACGCCATCGTTTTCGAGTGAGACGTCAGTTGAAGGAGCAACGAGTGGGCATACGGATCGGATACAAGGCGTCGGCGGAGCAGTTCGCGCCGGCGCGGCTGGCGGATTATGCCGTGCTGGCCGAACAGGTCGGACTGGACAGCGCGTCGATCTCGGATCACTACCAACCCTGGCGGCTGACCGGCGGGCACGCGCCGAACGCTCTTGCGTGGTTGGCGTATGTCGCGGCCCGCACCGAGCGGATCACCCTCGGCACGTCCGTGCTCACCCCGACCTTCCGCTACAACCCGGCGGTCGTCGCCCAGGAGTTCGCGACCCTCGCCTGCCTGGCTCCCGGTCGCGTCTTCCTCGGGGTCGGCAGCGGTGAGGCCCTCAACGAGATCGCGGTCGGCGCTGTCGAGCAGTGGCCGGAGTTCAAGGAACGCTTCGCGCGGCTGCGCGAGGCCGTCACCGTGATGCGCAGGCTTTGGACCGAGGACGAGGTCACCTTCGATGGCGACTACTTCCACACCGTCGGCGCGCGCATCTTCGATCGCCCCGAGGACCCGGTGCCCGTCTACGTCGCGGCGGGCGGCCCGATGGTTGCCCGGTATGCCGGCCGCGTCGCCGACGGCTTCATCTGCACCTCCGGCAAGGGTCGCGAGCTGTATGCCGATGAGCTGATCCCCGCGGTCGCCGAAGGACGCGCGAAGGCCGGCCGGGCCGAGGATCCGATCGAGCGGATGATCGAGATCAAGCTCTCCTGGGACCCCGACCCGCAGGCCGCCCTCGAGAACACCCGCTTCTGGGCGCCGCTCTCGCTGACCGCCGAACAGAAGCACAGCATCCACAGCCCGGCCGAGATGGAGGCGGCGGCCGACGAGCTGCCGATCGAGCAGGTCGCCAAGCGCTGGATCGTGGCCAGCGAGGCCGACGCGGTCGTCGAGGCGGTCCGCTTCTACACCGACCTCGGCTTCGACCACCTCGTCTTCCACGCCCCTGGCGATGACCAGGAGCGCTTCCTGCGCACCTTCGCCGAGCAGGTCCTCCCCGGCCTGCGTGAGCTGCGGGCCGCCTGACCAGCGCCGGCGCGCCCCGACCCGGCCGCGCCGGCATACGCACGACACACCACGGCATACGCAAAGCAAGAAAGGTGCTTGACCATGGACATCAGCGGCAGCGTCGCCCTCGTCACCGGAGGGGCGTCCGGGCTCGGCCTGGCCACCACTCGTCAACTTCTCGGCCTTGGCGCGTCGGTCGTCATCCTCGACCTGCCCAGCAGCAAGGGCGCGGAGGTCGCGGCCGAACTCGGCGAGCGCGTCGCCTTCGCGCCGGCCGATGTCACCAAGGAGGCTGACGTCCAGGCCGCGGTCGCGCGGGCCGCCGAGCTCGGCACCCTGCGCGTCGCGGTGAACTGCGCAGGCATCGCCCCGCCGGCGCGCACCGTCGGCCGCGACGGGTCGCCCTTCCCGCTCGATCTGTTCACCGCGGTCGTCATGGTGAATCTGGTCGGCACCTTCAACGTCATCCGCCTCGCCGCGGCCGCGATCGCCGAGGCCGACCCGATCGGCGAGGAGCGCGGCGTCATTGTCAACACCGCGAGCGTCGCCGCCTTCGAGGGCCAGATCGGTCAGGCCGCGTATGCCGCGTCCAAGGGTGGCGTGGTCGGTATGACGCTCCCCATCGCCCGTGACCTCGCCGCCCTGAAGATCCGGGTCACCACCATCGCGCCGGGACTGTTCAAGACGCCGATGCTCGCCGGCCTGCCGCAGGATGCCCAGGACTCGCTCGGTGCGCAAGTCCCGCACCCGGCCCGCCTCGGGGACGCGAGCGAGTACGCCGCGCTGGTCGGGCACATCATCGCCAACCCGATGCTCAACGGCGAGACCATCCGTCTCGACGGGGCGATCCGGATGGCGCCGCGCTGACCCGTCGCCCGCGACAACGTGACACAGCCGACGTGGTTACCGGCGCGCCGGACAGGCAAGATGAACCCCATGTCACCGCGTGATGCCGTCATCGTCGAGGCCGTCCGGACCCCCGTGGGGAAGCGCAAGGGATCCTTGGCCTCCGTCCACCCGCAGGATCTGTCCGCGCACGTGCTCACGGCCCTCGCCGAACGCAGCGGCATCGACCCCGCCGAGGTCGACGATGTCATCTGGGGCGCGGTCATGCAGGTCGGCAGTCAGGGCTTCAATATCGCCCGCAACAGCGTGCTCGCGGCCGGCTGGCCCGAAGGTGTGCCCGGCACCACCATCGATCGCCAGTGCGGGTCCTCCCAGCAGGCCGTCCACTTCGCCGCTGCCGGCCTGATCGCCGGCCAGTACGACGTCGTCGTCGCCGGTGGCGTCGAGGTGATGAGCGCGGTGCCGCTGGGGGCGTCGATGGCGGGCGGCGAGTTCGGCCCGGTGTATGCCGATTCGGTGCTCGAGCGCTATGGCGTGCCCACCTTCAACCAAGGTATCGGCGCGGAGATGATGGCTAAAAAGTGGGGCTTCAGCCGGCAAGCCCAGGACGAGTTCGCGAGCGCCTCCCACGCCAAGCTCGCCGATGCCATCGACGCCGGCCGGCTGATCGGTCAGTATGCGCCGGTCGACCTCCCGGGCGGTGGCCGGCTGGAGGTCGACGAGGGCCTGCGCCGAGGCACTACCCCGGAGTCGCTCGCGAGCCTCAAGCCGGTCTTCCGCGAGGACGGCACGGTGCACGCCGGCAATGCCTCGCAGATCAGCGACGGGGCCGCCGGATTGTTGATGATGACCTCGGCCAAGGCCGCCGCGCTCGGACTGACGCCGATCGCTCGCTTCCACACCGGCGTCCTCGCCGGCGACGACCCGGTGATGATGCTCAGCGCGCCCATCCCCGCCACCGCCAAGGCGCTGGCCAAGGCCGGCCTGACGATCGACGACATCGGGGTCTTCGAGGTCAACGAGGCCTTTGCGCCCGTGCCCATGGCCTGGCTGGCCGAGACCGGCGCGGACCCCGCCAAGCTCAACCCCAATGGCGGGGCAATCGCGATCGGCCATCCGCTCGGTGGATCGGGGGCGCGCCTAATGACCCAGATGCTTCACCACATGAAGGACAACGGCATCCGCTACGGCCTGCAGACCATGTGCGAAGGCGGCGGCATGGCCAACGCAACCATTATCGAACTGCTGTAGAAAGGGCCCCATGCATCGCTCGCGCACCTGCCCGCTCTGGGCCTTTCCTCCTGCCGGACCGCGATGAGCGCCGGCACGGCGGACCTCGCCTACGCCCCAGACCAGCCAATCGTCGCCGTGGGCACCGCACGCACCCCGGTCGAGGAGAGGCTGATCCGGTCCTGGGTCGATGAACACTTGGGCAGTCATCCGGGTGGGATGGACCTCTTCGTGCTGCCCCGTGGGGCATCGACGACCGGCGATTTCACGGGCCTGAGCCGCCGGATCGAGGGCGACGCAGACGCGCTCCTGGTGCCGATCGGCGTGACCTGGCTGCCGGCCGAACATCAGGACGGCTCACGCAAGGTCAGCGTCACCGACCTGGTCCGCGGCCGCAATCCCTACAAGCCCAAGGAGCGCCAGCAGGCCCAGATTGCCCGGAGCGACCCGGACCGCGGCCGGATTGTCATCGGGACGCCGGCCGCTCTCTCGCGGGTGCGGGATCGCTTCGCCGAAGGTGGCGGCGATGCCAGCCAGGATCCGGTGGCCTTCGCTCGCTACGTCGGGCGCCGGGGCCGGCTGGCCCTGCAGCGCGCCGACGCCCAGTTGCTCGGACCGCAGTTCAAGTCGGCCAAGCTGGTCAAGGACGAGATGCTCGCCTCCCGGCACTTCCAGGCGGGCCTGGCCAATCTGCGCACCACCTTGGGCCCGGTCACGGTGACGACCGAGAAGGTCGAGGAGATCCTCGACGAACTCGCTACCGGCTGGAGCCGCTATTTCGTCGACGTCTTCCCGCGGGTCGGTCGGGCGGTCTTCGGCCGGGGCTTCGACCCCCAGATCGACACCATGCCCGACGAGATCGACCGGCTGCGCCGGACCACCGCCGACCACCCCGTCTCTTTTCTGTGGTCACATCGTTCGAATCTTGACAACCTGGTCTTCACCGCGTGCCTGGAAGAGAACGACTTCCCGCTGCCTTATCTCTTCGCGGGCATCAATATGTCCTTCGGGCCGATGGGCTCGATCATGCGTCGCGCCGGCGTTGTCTTCATCCGGCGCACGATCGGCGACAACGCGCTCTACAAGTTCATCCTCAAGGAATATGTCGGCTACCTCGCCGAGAAGCGCTTCAACCTCAGTTGGTCGATCGAAGGGACGCGCTCGCGAACCGGCAAGATGCTTCCCCCCAAGCTGGGCATTCTCGGGTTCGTCGCCGATGCCTATATCGAGGGCCGCTCCGACGACATCGCCCTGCAGCCGGTGTCCATCACCTTCGACCAACTCCACGAGATCGGCGAGTATGCCGAATACGCCCGCGGAGGCAAGAAGGCGGCCGAGGGCTTCTCCTGGCTTTACAACTTCATCAAGGCGCAGGGCTCGAACAACTTCGGCAAGATCTATGTCCGCTTCCCCGAGCCGGTGATGATCCGCTCACTGATGGGCCCACCAAATGGCGAGACCGCGACTGATCCGGCCAAGCGCAAGCTGGCCCTGCAGAAGCTCGCCTTCGAGGTCGCCTGGCGGATCAACGAAGCAACCCCGGTGACCTCAACGGCGCTGGTCACCACGATCCTGCTCGGGGTGCAAGGCACGGCGATGACCGCTGCCCAGGTGACCACGGCGTTGGCCCGCGTCTTGGACTATCTCGACGCGCGGTCGGTGCCGCTGGCGTCGAGTGTCGCCAACCTCCGCACTGCCACAGGTGTCGAGCAGGTGCTCGCCGCGCTCGCCTCTTCGGGCACTGTGACACGCGTGGACGGGGCACGGGACCGGGTCTGGCTGATCAAGCCCGATGACCAGCTCGCCGCGACCTTCTATCGCAATGCGATCGTCCATCGCTTCCTGATCTCCGCCATCTGCGAGATGTCGCTCGTGCTGGCCGAGCGCGAGGCCGACCCCGGCCCGGATCGGATTGCGGCCTTCTGGGCCGCCGTGGACCGCCTGCGCGACCTGCTCAAGTTCGAGTTCTATTTCAAGGAGAAGTCGGAGTATCGCAGCCGGGTTGACGCGGAGATGACCCGCTCGTTGCCGGACTGGCAAGAGCGTCTCGCGGCACCGGACTTCGACGTCCGCCGCACTCTGACGGCGATGTGGCCCCTTTTCTCCCCCTTCACGCTGCGACCCTTCTTCGAGGCCTACGAGATCGTCGCCGACGTGCTCATGGACTATCCGGAGACGGGGGCGATCGAGAAGGCGAAGGTCACCAAGGACGCGCTCAAACTCGGTGATCAGTTCGTCGCCCAGAAGCGGGTCTCCTCCGAGGAGCCGGTGTCCTCACTGCTGTTCGGCACGGCCTTGCAACTGGCCGACAATCTCGGCGTGCTTGCCGAAGGCCCGGACCGTCCAGAACGTGTGGCCAACTTCCGCACGCGTCTACACGATGTCCTCGACGCCATCGACGTCGTCGCCACCGTGATGACCGATGTGTATGCCCGCGAGCGCCGCCGGGCGCATCGCCCGGCCGCCCAGAGCCACCAGGCATGATCCGCGTCCGCCTCGCGGGCGATATCGCCGCCCTGACCTTCGATGCGCCCGAGCGGCTCAACGCCGTTGACGCGCCGATGCTGGCGGATCTGACGGCGGCGCTCGAGCGGCTCGACGCCGACCCGGGCGTGCGGGTGATCACGCTCACCGGCGCGGGCCGGGGCTTCTGCGCGGGCGCAAGCCTGGCGGTCCCGGCGGACGGCCCACTGGAGATCGATACCGCCACGCTCTATTCCGCGGGCCGCGTCGTCGCCGCGATGACGGCGACCCGCACGCCAATACTCGCCCTGGTCAACGGGGTGGCTGCCGGTGTCGGCGTCTCCTTCGCGCTCGCCGCCGACTACGTGCTGGCCAGCGAGGCAGCGAGCTTCATGCTCGCGTTCACCAAGATCGGCCTGATGCCCGACGGCGGGGCGACCGCGCTCGTGGCCGCGAGCATCGGGCGTGCGCGGGCGATGCGCCTCGCGCTGAC
>NZ_DAOQZV010000082.1:0-12096 GCF_035343835.1 Nostocoides sp.
ATGGTTCTTGTATGAACCTTTAACCGCGTCGCGCGCCGCGGGCTCGCACTTAGCCGTCAAGCGCTCGCTCGATGACCTGCGCCACCCCGTCCTCGTCATTGGCCGGGCAATGATCGCTGGCCACGGCCAGCACCTCGGGATCGGCATTGGCGACCGCGAACGACCGACCAGCCCAGCGCAGCATCGGCAAATCGTTGGGCATATCGCCGAAGGCCCACACCTCTTGTGCCGGTATGCCGTGGTCGGCGCACCAGCGCGCCAGGCCGGCCGCCTTGGTGACGCCCGGAGGGTTCAATTCGGCGAGACCAAAGGCGCCCGAGTAGGCGAGCACGGCCCGCTCCCCTACCGAAGCACGCACGGCCGCAAGGAAATCCCCGGTGGTCAGGCCTTTGGCGAGACCCAGAAGTTTGCCGACGCCGTCCTCGGGATGCTCACTGGCCAGGAGATCCTCGATCGGCCCGGCGCGGCGGTGGGCGTCCGCCTCGCGATGCGGATTCGGCCAACCCGGCTCAACCCACAGGCCCGATGGGCACTCGGCCGCGATCATCACCCCGGGAATGTGGGCGCGCAGATCGCCGACCACGGCGGTGAGTTGGTCGCGGTCGAACAGGTGCGCCTCGAGGACCCGGCGGGCGGCCACGTCATACACAAAAGCGCCATTGCCGCAGATCGCGATGCCGTGCGCACCGACGAGATCGCTGAGTCCGTGCAGCCAGCGCGGCGGCCGCGCGGTCACCAGGATTGCCGGAATCCCTTGGGCCGCAGCAGCTTCCAGAGCGGCGATCGTGCGCGGTGACACCGACCCATCGCTGCGCAGCAGCGTGCCGTCGAGATCGGTGGCGATTGCGCGGGGGCGGGCCGCCGGCATACGGGACGCGGTCACACCAGGCGGTGCATCCACCCGTAGGTGTCCTCGGACGTCCCCTTCTGGATGCCGAGCAGCCGCTCGCGGATGCCATTGGTGATCGGGCCGCCGTGCTCACCCGCGGTGGACGGAGCACTGCCGCCCTCCCAGACCAGCTCGCCGACCGGCGTGATGATGGCGGCGGTCCCACAGGCGAAGACCTCGAGGATGTCGCCGTTGGCCACACCCCGCTTCCACTCCTCGACGGGGATCTTGCGCTCCTCGGCGCTGAGGTCGAACTCCTTGGCCAGCTCCAGCACCGAGCTGCGGGTGATGCCCGGCAGGATCGTGCCGGTCAGCTCGGGGGTGACCAGGGTGCCATCGCTCTTGATGAAGAAGAGGTTCATCCCGCCCAGCTCATCGACAAAGGTGTGGGTCGAGGAGTCGAGGAAGACGGCCTGGTCACAGCCGTGCTCGGTGCCTTCGATCTGCCCGGCGAGCGCGGAGGCGTAGTTGCCGCCGCACTTGGCGGCACCGGTGCCGCCCGCGCCGGCGCGCGCGAAGTGCTCGCACAACCAGAGCTTGACCGGCCGCAGGCCGCCGGTGAAGATCGCCGCCGCAGGCGAGGCGATGACGGAGTACTTGACCTCGATGGAGGGGCGCAGGCCGAGGAAGGCGGCGCTGGCATACATAAAGGGGCGCAGATAGAGGCTCTTCTCGCCCTCGTCGGCCGCGGGCACCCACCCCTGGTCGGCCTCGACGAGCAGGCGCACGCTCTCAAGGAAGTCCTCGACCGGCAACTCCGGCAACGCCATCCGGCGCGCGGAGGTGATGAGGCGCTCGGCATTGGCCTCGGGACGGAAGGACCAGATCGAGCCGTCGGGATGGCGATACGCCTTCATCCCCTCGAAGATCTCCTGCGCATAATGCAGGACCGCGGCGGCCGGGCTAAGGGAGATATTGCCGTATGCCGTGAGCTCACCCGAGTGCCAGCCCTCGCCCTTGGTCCACGTCGCGGTGAC
Organism: Nostocoides sp.; assembly: GCF_035343835.1. Lineage (NCBI taxonomy): Bacteria > Bacillati > Actinomycetota > Actinomycetes > Micrococcales > Intrasporangiaceae > Nostocoides > Nostocoides sp. The sequence goes on from NZ_DAOQZV010000082.1 coordinate 1,867, forward strand.
CATGTGGTCGGTCATGTATTGCCCGAAGCCCGGGTTCTGCAGAATCGACGCACGCTCGGCCGCACCGACCGGGCTGGGGTTGGGGGTGGTCGTGAATGTCAGGCTCATGGCGGCGTCCTTCCGGTGCGATCGTTACTGTCCACGGTACTTGGTGCCGGCGACTGCCCAGGACCGCCCGCGTGGGGCGGGCGGCCGGCGTTGCTTGTCGGGTGGTGGTCGGGACGCCCCGGTCGACGGCTCAGAGGCGAGCGGCGATGGCATCGCCGACCTGCGCAGTGCTGCGCGCAGCGCTGCCTCGTTCGGCGAGGTCGGCCGCGACCGCCCGCTCCACCCGGGCGCTCGCCTCGGCATACCCGAGGTGAGCGAGCAGCATGGCGACCGAGAGGATCGTCGCCGTCGGGTCGGCCTTGCCCTGGCCGGCGATGTCGGGGGCCGAGCCGTGGACCGGCTCGAACATGCTCGGGTTGTCGCCTGTTGGGTTGATATTGCCGCTCGCGGCGAGGCCGATGCCGCCGGCGATGGCCGCGGCGATGTCGGTGATGATGTCGCCGAAAAGGTTGTCGGTGACGATGACATCGAAGCGGCCCGGGTCGGTGGCGAGGAAGATCGTCGCCGCGTCGACGTGCTGGTAGCCGATCTCGACATCGGGGAAGTCGTGGCCGACCTCGTCGACGGTGCGGCGCCACAGGTGACCGGCATTGACCAGAACATTGTGCTTGTGCACCAATGTCAAGTGCTTCCGCGGACGCGCCTGCGCGCGGGCGAAGGCGTCGCGCACGACGCGCTCGACACCGAATCGGGTGTTGACACTGACCTCGGTGGCGATCTCGTTGGGCGTGCCGACGCGCACGGCACCACCATTGCCGACATACGGGCCCTCGGTGCCCTCGCGCACAACGACGAAGTCGATGCCGTTCGGAGCGACGCGCTCGACGGCCAGGGGGCTGGCAACCCCCGGGTAGAGCTTCGCGGGGCGCAGGTTCACAAAGTGATCGAGGGCGAAGCGCAGCGGGAGCAGGACGCCACGCTCGAGGACGCCGCTGGGGACGGTCGGGTCACCGATGGCGCCGAGCAGGATCGCGTCCTGGCCGCGCAGTTCCGTGACGACGCTGTCGGGCAGGGTCTCACCGGTGGCGTGCCAGCGCCGGGCGCCGAGGTCGTAGTCGGTCGTGGCTGCCTTGACGCCGACCGCGTCGAGGACCTTTAGGCCCTCGGCGACCACTTCCGGGCCGATGCCGTCGCCGCCGATCACGGCGAGGTCGATGGTCGTAGGCTCCGTGGGCGCGTCCTGGGACATGCCCTCAATGTATGGCGCCTTCTCGCCTAGTGATACGGCGATCTCAGGGTGTGGTCGGGCCCGATCCGGGATGGGATAGGCAACCCTTTGGACGCAACGGAAATCTTCCGTTGCGTCCAAAGGGTTTGTGGCATCGGGCGGGAAAGTTGTCAGTCGGTGAGGTTCACGACCTTCGCCAGCGTCGCGTCCACCTCGGCGGCGATTGCGCTCAGGACGTCGGCCGGGATCGGGGAATCGAGGGTGAGCACGACGAGGGCCGCGCCGCCCGCGGAGTCGCGGGAGACCTGCATACCGGCAATGTTGACGCCGGCGTCGCCGAGCAGGCGGCCGAAGGCGCCGATGACACCGGGCCGGTCGACATACGACAAGAAGGCCATGTGCTCGCTGATCGGGACCTCGAGGTCGAAACCGTTGACGCCGATGACTTTCTGCACCATTTTCGGCCCGGTCAGCGTGCCCGCGATCTCGACGACCGTGCCGTCGGCGAGCGTGCCGCGCAGCGTGGTGACATTGCGGAAGTCCTCGGCGACCGGGCTGGTGATCAGGCGCGCCTCGCAGCCGCGGTCCTTGGCCAGCAGCGGCGCGTTGACATAGGTCACCGGGTTGGTGCTGATGTCGGTGAACAGACCCTTAAGGGCGGAGAGTTGCCAGATGCTGACGTCGTACTGGGTAATCTCGCCGCCGACCTCGACATCCAATTGCACCGGAACGGCTCCGGCGACGCCGGTGAAGATCCGGCCCAACTTCTCCACCAGATCGATGCCGGGGCGGACTTCCTCGGCGATGACACCCCCGGCGACGTTGACGGCATCCGGGACGATGTCGCCCGCGAGCGCCAGGCGCACCGACTTGGCTACGGCGATGCCGGCCTTCTCCTGAGCCTCCTCGGTCGAGGCTCCGAGGTGCGGGGTGACGACGACGGACTCGAAGCCGAAGAGCGGGCTGTCCGTGCACGGCTCGGTCGCGAAGACGTCCAGACCGGCGCCGGCGACCCGGCCCTCGGCGATCGCGTCGGCCAAGGCGGTCTCGTCCAGCACGCCACCGCGGGCGGCGTTGATGATGCGTACCGAGGGCTTGACCTTGGCCAGCGCCTCCTTGCCGATCAGGCCGAGGGTCTCGGCGTTCTTGGGCAGGTGGATGGTGATGAAGTCGGACTCGGCGAGCAACTCATCAAGGCCGACCAGGCGGGCGCCGAGCTGGCCGGCGCGCTGCGCCGAGGCATACGGGTCATAGGCGAGGATCTCCATGCCGAAGCCCTTGAGGCGCTCGGCCACGAGCTGCCCGATCCGGCCGAAGCCGACAATGCCGACGGTCTTGTCGAGCAGTTCGACACCGCCGTACTTGCTGCGCTTCCACGCGCCCCCCTTGAGCGCCTGGCTGGCGGGCGCGATATTGCGCGAGGTCGCGAGCAGCAGGCCCACTGCGAGCTCGGCAGCCGAGGTGATATTGGAGGTCGGCGCGTTGACGACCATCACACCCGCGGTGGTAGCCGCGGGCACGTCGACATTGTCCAAGCCGACGCCGGCGCGGGCGATGACCTTCAGCTTCGCCGCCGCCGCGATCGCCTCGGCGTCCATCTTGGTCGCGGAGCGAATCAGGACGGCGTCGACCGACGGTAGGGCGGCGAGCAGTTCGGATCGGTCCGCGCCGTCGCAGGTGCGGACCTCGAAGTCCGGCCCCAAGGCCTCGATGGTGGCGGGCGAGAGTTCTTCGGCGATGAGCACGACCGGCTTGGTCATGAGCGCGCTTCCTTTGTGTGATGACAAGACCCGGGTGACGGGTCGCGGCCGACGAGCGGCCAGGGACGGCACGACCTTGTGCACGTCCGATCTTAGGCGTGATTGTCCGTATGCCGGTCACCCGGTTCCGCGATGCGGTCGCCTTGGTCAGTGGCCGAGGCGGCGGCCCCACCAGCGCGTGACGATCACCACAAGGGCGATCATCGCGGCGGCGACGATGAGCCACCACCACGCAACCCGACCGAAGAGGGCGTCGACGACAGCGAACCCGGCCGTTGTGTACAACCCCGCCCAGAGCAAGGAGCCCAGGACCGTGGCCGGCGTATACCTCTGCCAGCCCATCCGCAGCCCGCCAGCGGCCGCGTTGACCAAGGTCTGCACGCCGACGGTGAGGAAGGAGAGCGTCACTAGCGGGGGCCCGAAGCGGGCAACCTGGCGCTCCGCCCGCTCCATGGCCGGGCCGTCAAGGCGCTTGCCGAGGCGCGACTGTGCCAGCCGCCCGCGGTGGGTGCCGGCGCGCAGGGCCAGCCCCACGGCATACGTGACATGAGCGCGGACCATCGCGCCGGCAAAGAAGAAGAGGTAGACGGCCCAAAACGGCCAGCCGTCGACCAACTCTCGCATGGGCGCAACCTTAGGCTGACGAGTATGCGGATCATTGTCACCGGTGGCTTGGGACATCTCGGCAGCCGCGTCGTGACGGCTCTGGGCGACCTCGGCCACGACGCGATCGTCGCCAGCCGGCGCACCGGCGTGGACGTCAAGACCGGCGCCGGACTGACGAGGGTGCTCACCGGGGCGGATGCGGTCGTGCATACGGCCGACACCATGCGGCCGTGGGAGTTCGGGTCGGTGACGACCGGCGGGACGCGGCGGGTGGGCGAGGCCGCGGCGACACTAGCCCGGCCACCCCATGTGGTCTATATCTCCATCGTCGGGGTCGACCGCGTGCCCTATCCCTACTACCGGGCAAAGTGGGCGGCCGAGCGGGAGTTGGAGACCCTGGGCATCCCGGCGACCGTGATGCGGGCAACGCAATTCCACTCGCTCGCGGCGTCGATCGCTCGGGCGCGTGTGGGGCCGGTCGGTTTGGGGGTCAAGGGTTTTCGGATCCAGCCAGTCGACATCGCCTTCGTCGCCCGGCGGTTGGCGGAGGTGGCCAGCGAACCAGCGCCAGCGGGCTTTGCGCGGCATGTGGACCTGACCGGGCCGGACCTGCTCACGGCCGAGCAGATCGCCGGGCTGGTGGCCGGGCACCAGGGCCGGCCGATCCGGCGGCGCCTGGACCTGCCTGCCCTCGGCGGAACGCTCAAGGCCTTTGCGAGCGGAGCCATCCTGCCCGGCGCCGATGTCGAGGTGGGCGGGGAGCGCTTCACCGCGTGGCTGGCCCGGCAGCCGCCGCGTCTGCCCCGGCGCTGACCTCGCCCCGCCCGAGGGCGGCAAAGGCTGCCCTCGATCGTGCTGCCTCCCTCGCAGCCGCTGGGGCGGGTTAACCGGCGGGGTGATCGCCCCAATGGCAGGACGGTAGGGACTCAAAGGAGGTAGACCAGGCCGGGGCCCTCGTCGCGATAGGGGATGCTCAGGACATCGAGCGCGGGCGTCCACGATCCGCGCACGGCCGGGTCGCTGCCCTCGAAGCCATGGTCGGCGGTCAAGACGAAGGTCACCTGGTCGGTGACGCCCAGGGCATCGAGGTGGTCGAGGAAGGCACCGAGGCGGGCATCCGATTGCCGCAGGGACGCCCGCGCCAACTCCGAGCGCGGCCCGCCGCCGTGGTGGCCGGCGTCAGTCACGACATTGGCCCACCAGGTCAGGCGCGGCATCGTGTCGGCGCGGGCATACAGCTGGCGCATCTGGGTCAGGCCGAGGTCGTCGACCTGCACGCCCCAGGAGAAGTAGTCGTCGCTCAAGTGCGCCGGGTCGGCGAGGAAAGGCGATGTGGCTGCATCGGGCAGCCGGTCCCCCAGGCCCCCAGCGCCCGCCGTCTGACCGCTGGACCGGATCAGCTGCATGGTCGAGTAGTCCGCTCCGCGATCGATTGCCTCATCGACGCTTGCCGTCCGCGGTGCCCCGCCAGCACTCGGCACCACGTGCTCCCCAACCAACTCGAAGACCGTCCGGACTTCCGGATGCAGCCAGTCGCTGCTTCGGTGCCACGTTGAATTGTCATTGGGCACAACGCGTTCCGCGCTCGCCCGGTCGAAGTAGACGTTGCCCATCACGCCGTGGCGCCCCGGTCCGACGCCGGTGAGGATCGAGGTGTGGTTGGTCAAGGTGATGCTCGGGAACTGCGCGACCGCGCCACCGCGCAGGGCGCGGCCGGCGGCGATCAACCGGGCCACGGCGGGCAACTCGCCGCGCTCGGCGAGGTCGAGCAGATCGCCACAATGCGCGCCGTCCCACAGAATGCCGATGACCGGGCTGGGCAGAGCGTCGACCAGGTGCTCATGCAACACCCGGCCGTCGAGCGGGGCGCCCGCGCCGTCACGCAGCGCCGCCTCGGGCACACCCGCGAGCCAGGCCAGCGTGGGGCCGACGTCGATCAGCCGGGCGTGGTCGTCGACATAGCCGCCGCGCCGGGCGCGCGCCCCGGCGATGATCAATGGCGCGCGCGACTGGATGACATCGAGCGAGCCATGCTCCCCCACATGCCCGCCCACTTCGGGGAAGAAGTGCCGGGGCGTATGCACGATCGCCAAATCCGGGCTCCGGTCCGGCTCGGCGAAGAAGGACAAGAGCCGTTCTGCGGCATACGGATAAGCGTTGTGGACCGATCGCGCTGGTGAGGGCGAGGCCAGCTCCGCGGCATACGGGAGGAAGGCCATCGGGTCCTCGCTGGCGATCGGATCGATCCCGGAGAGGACCGTGTGCCGTCCACCCGGCTCCAGCCGGACCCGGCCGAGGTGGTTGGCGGCATACGCGCAGTGATCGCCGGCCTCGTCGGTGGCTGCCCACACGACGAGGTCGACGACCGCGGCGAGATCACGCGTCGTCAGCGCGGCGACGACCCGCTCATGGTCGGGATGCAGGTGCGGCACGGCGCGAGACTACGCCGCAACCTTGACACCCCATTAATGGCGGGAGCCCTAGGCGGCGTAGGAGTCCTTGCGTGGGCGACCCCGGGGCCGCTTTCGGGCAACGACGACACCATCGACGAAGAACTGACCACCCCAGACCCCGGCCGCTTCCCGTCGATCGAGCGCACCGCCGAGGCAGGCCTCGATCATCGGGCAGCTGACGCACAGCGCCTTCGCGAACTCGACGCCCTCGGGCGTGTCTGCGAACCACAGTTCGGGGTCGTTGGACTGGCACGGGATCTCCCCGGTCTCCAGCGTGGCGCGCGCGCCGTGGTCCAGCAGCGCAGTGAGTTGCATGGGGGCTTCACCTCCTTGATCGGCCGCCGTCGTGGGCGGTCTGGTGTCGTGCCGGGTTGTGGCACTGTGGATTCAGTTGTGCGGCAAGGGATTTGGTCCGGGAATGACAAAGGCCGCGGATCCTGTTGGGATCCGCGGCCTGGATGTCGGTCGCTCATGACGCTGATGCGTCACGGGCTCCATCCAGGCGGAGATCCCCAGCCATCCTTGGTGCGGTCGACACCGGCAAAACCGGCAGCGGCGCTCAGCACCTGGGCGGCAGCGTGCGTCGGGTAGGCAGCGGACAGGGACGCCGGAACGACGCTGGTGATCATCGTGGTTGTGCTCATCCTTGCTGCGCTCCTTTCGCGGTGTGCTGGCCGGTGACGCCGGTCGGCGTCCCAGGCAGAGTAACCCCTCGCGCCGGACGCTGTCATGCGAATAAACGCCCCAATTGCGCGCGAGCGCTATTTGGCGTTGCCTGCAGCGGTTTCGGCGGCCACTTCCGCCGGGTCGCCGCCACCGAGAACGGCCAGCACGGACGGCCCATAGAGCGTCAATTTCCGTTGTCCCACACCGGTAATCCGCACCAAACCCGCATCATCACTCGGCGTCGCCTCGGCGATCGCTGTCAGCGTCGCATCGGTGAACACGACGTATGCCGGCACGCTCGCCGCCTTCGCGACCGCCGCACGCCACGCCCTGAGCGCCGCAAAGGTCGTCTCGTCATAGGTCGCGGGGCAGTTCCCGCAGCGCCCAGTCGTGCGTTCGACGGCCGTCGTCAAGGCGTCGCCGCACGTGCGGCACGTCGCGATCTTCTTCTCCTTGGGTTTGCCGGCCGGTCGCCCCCGCACGCCGGCGGTGGCCGATGTGCCCGTACCCGCCAGGAGCCCGTCGAGGAAACGCGAGGGGCGCCGCGATGAGCGGCTGCCGGCCACGCGCGCTTGTGCCCAGGTCAGGTGCAGGTCTCGGCGGGCGCGGGTGACGCCGACATAGAGCAGGCGCCGTTCCTCATCGATCTCGGCCCCGGTCTCAGCCATCGTGATCGGCAGGAGACCATCGCTGACCCCGGCGAGGATCACGACGTCCCACTCCAGACCCTTGGCCGCGTGCAGCGATGCCAGGGTCACTCCTTCAACGGCCGGGGCGTGCTGGGCGGCAGCGCGCTCGTCGATTTCGTGAACGAACTCGGCCATCCGGGCGGCGGGGCTGACCCCGACGACCTGGTCGGCCAGGACGGCGAGGGCATCCAGGGACTCCCAGCGCGAGCGCGCGGCCCCGCCGACCGGCACCGTGCGACTCCAGCCGGCCCCGGTCAGCACGCTGCGGACCAGCTCGGGCAGCGGTGTCTCCCCATCGTCGGAGCGAACCGCGCCGCGCAGGAGAACGGTCGCCTCCTTGACCTCGCTGCGTTGGAAGAAGCGTTCGCCACCTCGGACGAGATAGGGAATCCCTTTGTGCGACAACGCCGATTCGAAGGCCTCGCTCTGACCATTGGTGCGGAAGAGGATGGCGACTTGACTCGCTGGCGTGCCGGCCGCCATGGCGTTGAACACGAGGTCGGCAACTCCGGCCGCTTCGGCCGCGTCATCGGCATACGTCCTCAGTCGCGGCGCGGGGCCGGGCTGTTGCTGGGCGACGAGTTCGACGCCACCCCAGCGGCGGGCGCCGCCCGGTGCGCGGGCCAGGCCATTGGCGAGGGTGATGATCTGGGGGGTCGAGCGGTAGTTGCGCACGAGCTCGACAGTGCGGGCGCCGGGGAGCTTGCTGGCGAAGTCGCGAAGATGTCGAGCGGAGGCGCCGGTGAAGGAGTAGATGGTCTGCGCTGGATCGCCGACCACGCACAGGTCGTCGCGGCCACCAAGCCAGGTGTCGAGCAGCGCCTGCTGGACCGCGTTGACGTCCTGGTATTCGTCGACAACGAAGTGGCGGTACTGCTCGCGCACGGTCGTCGCGATGTCTGGGCGCGCATCGAGCATGCCGCGGAGCATGAGCAGGACGTCCTCGAAGTCGATGACCCCGCGTTCGGACTTGACGTCCTCGTAGACGGCGAGGACGCGGGCCATGGCAGTCACGTCCAGGCCGGGCGGGGTGCGACGGGCGCGGGCGGCCGCGGCCGCATAGGTGTCGGGTGTGACGAGCGAGACCTTGGCCCACTCGATCTCGCCGGCGAGATCGCGCATCCCCGTGCGGTCGAACCGGAGCTGGAGGCGGCCGCACGCCTCCGCGACCGCGGCCGCCTTGGCGGGCATGATCTCGGGCGCCGCGCCGCCGACGGTCTTGGGCCAGAAGTAGTGGAGCTGGCGCAGGGCAGCGGCATGAAAGGTCCGCGCCTGGACGCCGGCGACGCCGAGTTCGCGCAAGCGGGTGCGCATCTCGCCTGCGGCCCGTGCGGTGAAGGTGAGCGCCAGCACCCGCTGTGGCTGCAGCGCACCCGACCGGACGCCATACGCGATCCGGTGGGTGATCGCCCGCGTCTTGCCCGTCCCCGCACCCGCGACCACCCGCATCGCGCCCAGCGGCGCGCTCGCCACCTCGCGCTGCTCGGGGTCGAGCGCCGCCAGGATCGCGTCGGCGTCGGGCAGGGTGGTCACCCTCAGGAAGGTACGTGGCCGCGCCGACGTTGTCACAATGGCATCCACACTATTTGTTGCGAGCAAGGAGCTCCCGTATGTCCGTGTCCGTGCCCGAAGCCGGCAACGTCACCATGTTCTCCACGACCTGGTGCGGCTACTGCCGACGCCTGAAGTCGCAGATGGACCGCGAGGGCATCGCCTACACCGAGGTCAACATCGAGGAGGACCCCGCGCTCGCGGACTTCGTCATGTCGGTGAACAACGGCAACCAGACGGTGCCCACCCTGCTCTTCCCCGATGGCTCGACCGCCACGAACCCCAGCCTGATCGAGGTCAAGAAGCGCCTCGCCTGAGTCCGCCCCCTCCCACGTCGGGCGGTTCGACGGTTCGGGTGGCAATCAGCCGCGCGCCAGCCAGTGCTGGATGAGGCGGCGTGAGATCGAGACCGAGGTGCCGCCGCCCCAGGCGCCTTCGTCGACGGTGCGGCGATAGTCGGCGCGGGTGAACCACGCGGCCTCGGCGATCTCGGTCGGGTCTAGGACCAGTGTCGCGTCGTCGGTGCGCGCCTCGAAGCCGAGCATCAGTGAGGCCGGGAAGGGCCACGGCTGGTCGCCGAGGTAGGTGACATCGCGCACCCGCACGCCGACCTCCTCGAAGACCTCCCGGGCCACCGTCATGGCCAGGGATTCGCCCGGCTCGACGAATCCGGCCAGCACCGAGAGGCGTCCCTCGGGCCAGGCCGGGTTCCGGGCGAGCAGCAGCCGGTCGTCGGGATCGGTGACGGCCACGATGATGGCCGGGTCGGTGCGCGGAAAGTGTTCGCTGCCGTCCTGGGGGCAGCGGCGGGTCCAGCCGCTGTTGGCCGGCTCGGTTGGTGCCCCGCAACGCGGGCAGTGCCGATGCGTCGCGTGCCAGTTGCCGAGCGCTGTCGCCGTCGTGAGGGCTTCCGCGTCGGCCGGGTCGAGGTCGGCGCCGCACTCACGCAACCCCACCCAGCCGGCGCCAGCTTTATCGCGCGGCAGCAGCAGCGCGACGCGGGCGGCGCCGTCCGCGACGCCGAGAAAGACCTGCCCGTATGCCGTGTCCCCGGCCTCCGGAGCGCGCCACCCGAGCGCGGGCGGGCTGGCATGCCCGCGTTCGGATGCGTCGGCGGTGGGGCCGGGTTCCGAGGGGGCAGGGCCCGCGAACAGCGACTCGGCGGGCGTCGACAGGGCAGGGCCCGCGAACAGCGACTCGGCGGGCGTCGACAGGGCAGGGCCCGCGAA
>NZ_DAOQZV010000083.1:0-11958 GCF_035343835.1 Nostocoides sp.
ACCCGGCCCGGCGCGGCGGCGTCCGCGACCACGAGGATCAGGCAGGCGAGCGGACCGGTCGGCAGCGCGATGACCGTGGGGGCACCCGCGGTGGGCGCGTCATACGTCTCGATCAGCGATGCGGCGTCGGGCACGACAGCGGCGAGCACATTCGCGATGTGGGCGTGCCACTCGCTCGCGTCACCGGGCGGGATAAGCGCGGCATACGCGGCGGACCCGGGCGGACGATCGGCGAGCAGGCGGCCGACCTGGTCGGCGCTCGGGGGGACGATGTCGACGTCCGGAAGGACGGGCACCAAGGCGGGAGGCATCCTGCGACCCTATCCACGTCCTGGCCGGCGCGTGGCGGCAACACCGGCGGGCAAAAGCCAGCGCCCCGAACGGCGAACCGTTCGGGGCGCTGAGAAAGTCCGTCGGCCGGCTAGGCCAGGCCCTCGCAATTGGAGATGGCGTCACCGAGGGCGCGCACCTCATCGGGAGTCATTTCGACCACCAAGCGGCCACCCCCCTCGAGGGGCATGCGCAAGACGATGCCGCGTCCCTCCTTGGTGACCTCCAAAGGCCCGTCTCCGGTCCGAGGCTTCATTGCCGCCATGGGTGCTTCCCTTCTAGTGCCCGAAGCGCCGCCCTGAGCGACCTTCGTCGTACGCTGAACCGGGCACCTGCCCAGCCATCTGCCCCATTATCCCTCATACCCGGGCGTGGTCGTGCATCAACGGGCTTATCGGGCCATGTCGCCGAGGCGTCAAGGCGGAGTCGCCGCCCACGGCACATAGGTCAGGAATGCCACGGTCCACCAGGCCATTCCCGCGCAGAGCGCCAGGGCAACCAGCGCCACCCGGCGTCGCCAGTGCGGCACGATCCGCTCCCCCGCGGATGTCCGCATCGCGACGCTCGCGACCAGGGCCGCAGCCGGGAAGTCCAGCAGCAGAAAGCGCCACATGCTGGTGATCGGCCGGACCACTGCCAGCAGATAGAGCGGGTAGGCCAAGGCCCACGCGCGGACCTCCAGAGGCAGCCACTGCCCGTGCCGGCCCGCGACGAGGGCGAGGTAGGCGGCCACGATCCCGACGATCAGGGCCACCCCGAAGACGCCGCGCGCCTCCCACGCCCAGGCCAGCCACAAGACGAAGGGCCCGTTCTGCGGCTCCTGCCCCCAGGCCTTCTGCACGTCGAAGAAGGCACTCGGCCGGCCCGTCAGCATGCCGACCGTCGCGGGCCAGGCCAGGGCCGAGACCGCGACCGAGACGGTCAGGACGATCAGCGCGCATCGGTCGCCGGCGAACAGCCGAGTCCCGGAGCGGCGCTCGTCTCGAGCCCGGGCCACGAGGTGGACGAGGATCGCCAACCCCAGCGCCGGCGCGACGGCTCGGGTATAGCCGAGGCCGAGGAGGGTCAGCGCGGCCAGCCAGTAGGAACGGCGCATGACCAGAAACAGGGTCCCGGCGATCACCACCAGAGCGAGAGCCTCGCTGTAGGGAATGAGCAGCACGCCGGTCGCGGGATAGAAGCACCACAAGCACGCGGCCACCAGGGCGAGCCGGTCACGATGGGCCTGCGGCGCGGCATGGGTGGCGAGGCCGAAGATCCGCCAGACGATGAGCGCGCCGAGCAGGCCGAGCGGCAGATTGACCAGCAGTCCTGCCACCGGGAAGGGCAGGCCGATTGCGGTCCCCGCACGGACGAGCAGCGGAAAGGCCGGATAGAACGCCCATGCGCTGTAGGTGATGATCCCGGTCTGCGGGTCGACCGGGAGTGGCACGGGATAGCCGCCCTCGGCGATCCGGCGATACCACTGGGCATCCCACAGGCCGAAGAGATCGGCGACGGTCGGGTTCAGGTGGCCGACGCCGGCCGGATTCTGCACCCAGGTGGCAGCCGCCCACATCGCCGCCAGCGCGAGCAGCCGGGTCAGGACATAGACCAGCACGATGGTCTTGACCGGCCGGGCCAGTGCCCGGGCGACGAGGGCGTCGCGGCCCGCGGTCCCCCTCAGCCGGCCGGGCTCGCCAGCAGCGCGTCCAGGGTCCGGCCGAAGAGCCATTGCCCCGCCGTCGCCGATGCCGGGCCGGTCAGGCGCGGCAGCGGGTCCACCCGGGGGCCGAGTTCCTCCGTCCACGTGACGCGCGCCCCCTCTCCGTCCGGCTCGATCGCGATCTGCGCCCACCCGCGCAGCCATGCCCCAATCTTGACGATGGCAACGACTGCCTCGTCACCATCGGCGGTAGGCGGTTGCCACTTCGTGACGATCATGTGATCCCAGAGCGTCGCCGGACCCAATCCCGTGCCGGCGGCAAACCGCCATCCGACGGTGGGCGTCCCGGGATCGAGACGCATTCGAGTGGCCGGGACAACGTCGCCGTGCGCGGCGAAGTCGGTGACCGCCGCCCACGCATCCGTGACCGACCGGCCCGTATGCCGTTGCACCCGAAAGGTGGTCACCCCACCTCCCCAGCGGGTCGGGTGGGCGGCGCGCCAGGCGAGACCCGCGGTAACGTCATGGTCGGCACCTCGCCGGCTTCGTAGGCGGCCAGGCGGCCGCGCAGGGCGTCGAGGACATCGTCGACCTGGTCCATTCGGTAGCCGCGCAGGGCGGTGTCGAAGTGGATCGCGTCGACATCGGCCGCCCGCTCGATGCGGTCGGCGCCCACGTCGTGCTCGGTGTGCACGGGCGGGGGAAGCGCGTCATACGTCAGCCGGCCGGTGATCAGCAGTGCGAAGCCCGCGGCGATGAGCACCGCGACCACGGTGAAGAAGACCCAGATCAACTCACATCGCCTCCGACGAGGTAGTGGTATCGGCCGGCTCGGCCGGGCCGTGCCGGGCACCTTGGACCACCAGGTCGACGGCTTCTTGCGGATCGTCGACGAGGTGGATCAGGGACAGATCGCCTTCGCCGATGGTCCCACGCGTCAGGGCCGAATCACGCAGCCAGTCCAGCAGACCGCCCCAGTAGCTGCTGCCGAGCAGGACGATCGGGAAAGAGGTCACCTTGCGAGTCTGGACGAGCGTGAGCGCCTCGAACATCTCATCGAGGGTGCCCATCCCACCGGGCAGGACGACGAAGCCCTCGGCATATTTGACGAACATCGTCTTTCGCACGAAGAAGTAACGGAAGTTCACGCCGAGGTCGACAAATTCGTTCAGGCCGGTCTCGAAGGGCAACTCGATGCCCAAGCCGACGGACAGACCGCCGGCGCGTAGCGCACCCTTGTTCGCGGCCTCCATCGCCCCGGGGCCACCGCCGGTGATGCAGGCGAAGCCGGCCCGGGCGATGGCCGCGCCGACGGCTTCACCGAGGGCGTAGTCGGGGTGGTCGCGGGGGGTGCGGGCCGACCCGAAGACGGAGATCGCCGGACCGACTTCGGCCAGGCCGCCGAATCCCTCGACGAACTCGCTCTGGATGCGCAGCACGCGCCAGGGATCGGTGTGCACCCAGTCGGTGCGTCCGTCGCCGTCGAGTAGGCGCTGATCGGTGGTGCTCTTGGGCACTTGGGAGCGGCGTAACTGGACCGGGCCGCGCTGGTAGACGTTCTCGGGCGAGGGCCGCCCGCTCACTGCAGCCATCGGACGAGCGCCTCTTCGCAGGTCAGGTACTGCGCGGTGGGGCAGCGCTCGTCGTCCATGTGCGCGAGGTTGGGATCGCCGGGGCCGAAGTTGACCGCGGGCACCCCCATCGCCGAGAAGCGGGCGACATCGGTCCAGCCCTGCTTGGCCTCGACCGGCAGGTCGAGTGCGGCGACGAAGGCCTGCGCGGCCGGCAGGTGCAGCCCGGGGCGCGCCCCCCCGGCGTTGTCGACGACGGTGATCTCGAAGCCGTCGAAGACCTGGCGTACGTGCGCCTCGGCCTGCGCCGGCGAGACCGACGGGGCATAGCGATAGTTGACCGTGACCACGCACCGGTCGGGGATGACATTGGTCGCGGTGCCGCCGCTGATCAGGACCGCATTGAGGGCCTCGCGATAGTCGAGCCCGTCGACGGAGCGCGTGGCGGGCTCGTAGTCCGTCAGCCGCCGCAGGATCTCACCGGCATCGTGAATCGCATTGTGGCCCTTCCATGGCCGTGCCGAATGGGCGGCGATGCCCTTGGTGGTGATCTCGGCGCGCAGCGTCCCTTTGCAGCCGCCCTCGACGGCGGCATCGGTCGGCTCCAGGAGCACGGCGAAATCGGCGTCCGTGATCAACTCCGGCCGCTGCCTTTCGATCAGACCGAGGCCATTGAAGGCGCTGTCGATCTCCTCGGCCTCGTAGAAGACGAGGGTCAGGTCGCGCGTGGGCTCGTGAATGGTCGCGGCCACCCGCAGCATGACGGCCACGCCACCCTTCATATCCACGGTGCCGCGCCCGCGCAAGATCTCCTGACCGGCCTCGCTCACTCGGACGGTCGGCAGATTGGACGGGTCCATCGTCAACGGCACGGTGTCGATATGGCCGGCGAGCACGACTCGTTCGGCGCGGCCGAGGTGGGTGCGGGCGACGAGGCTGTTGCCGATGCGGGTGACCGTGAGGTGGGGCAGGGGGCGCAGGGCAGCCTCGATGAGGTCGGCCAGCGCGGCTTCGCCCAGGCTGACCGACTCGATATCGCAGACGGCGGCAGTCAGGGTGACAACATCCGTCGCCAGGTCCAAAGTGGGCATGACCGAACGATAACGGCGGCTGGTGACAACCGGTTGTCGGCACGCCAACCTAGGATGGCGCCCCATGACGCAGACATCGCCCACGCGCCCCGCCTGGGGTTTCGGACTGGCGACCGAGACCGACGATGGCCAGGTGCTGGACGCCTGGTTCCCC
The DNA here is from genome assembly GCF_035343835.1 of Nostocoides sp. NCBI lineage: Bacteria > Bacillati > Actinomycetota > Actinomycetes > Micrococcales > Intrasporangiaceae > Nostocoides > Nostocoides sp. Next base: position 4,792 of record NZ_DAOQZV010000083.1, read on the forward strand.
AGCCCCGCCCTGGGCGAGCATGACGACTCCGCGCCGGTCCCACCGCAGTTGCTGGCGCTGGAGCGCCGCGACGAGGCGCGCGGCGTCCGCGTTCACCACGTGGGCGTGAGCATCGATCTCGATACGGCCCCCGCCGGCGCCCTCGATGCCTATCTCCGCCTCCACCTGCTCTCTCACCGGCTGGTTGCCCCCAACACCATCAATCTCGACGGGATCTTCGGCGCCCTGCCCAATGTCGTGTGGACCAATCACGGGCCCTGTGCCGTGGACGGCTTCGAGACGACCCGGGCGCGGCTGATGGCACGCGGACCGGTCCAGGTCTTCGGCGTGGACAAGTTCCCGCGAATGGTCGACTACGTCGTGCCGACGGGCGTGCGCATCGCGGACGCGGATCGCGTCCGGCTCGGTGCCCATCTCGCGGCTGGGACGACCGTCATGCACGAGGGCTTCGTCAACTTCAACGCTGGCACGCTCGGCACCTCCATGGTCGAGGGCCGGATCAGCCAGGGGGTCGTCGTCGGCGACGGCTCCGACATCGGCGGCGGAGCCTCGACGATGGGCACCCTCTCCGGCGGTGGCACCGAACGCGTGCGGATCGGGCAGCGTTGCCTGCTGGGGGCCGAGTCGGGCCTCGGCATCGCCCTCGGCGACGACTGCGTTGTCGAGGCCGGGCTCTACCTGACCGCCGGCACCAAGGTCACCCTCCCGGACGGAACGGTCGCGAGGGCTCGGGAGTTGTCCGGACAGAGCAGCCTGTTGTTCTTGCGCAACTCCGTGACGGGTGCGGTCGAGGCCCGGCCGCGTGACGGTCACGGGATCGTGCTGAACTCTGCGCTGCACGCCAACTGACCCGACGACGTCCTCCCGATCCTGGCCGGCAACGGCACGCGGTCGGCACGTAGTCCCTGCCTTCAGCCCGGAGATTCCACAGATGTCCCGCCCGCCCGACGCCGCGACGCCGGACCCGCGCGTTGCCGCGGCATTCCGTCGGCGCCGCATCGGTGTCGGGGTGGCGCTGGTGGTTTTCCTCGGGGGCTTGGGCGCGGCCGGGGTCACGGGCTGGCGCTGGTACACCGCGCCCACCTGCCAGGCCACGGCGTCTGGGAGCACCTTCGCCTTCAGTCCGGAGCAGACGCAGAATGCCGCCACCATCGCCGCGGTGGCCATCAAACGCGGGCTGGCGGCGCGAGCGATCACCATCGCCTTGGCTACCGCTTTGCAGGAGTCCGACCTGCGCAATATCGACTATGGCGACCGCGACTCGGTCGGCCTGTTCCAGCAGCGACCGTCCCAGGGCTGGGGCAGCGCCGAGCAGATCTTGGACCCGGTGTATTCCGCGGGCGCCTTCTACGATGAGTTGATCAAGGTCGACAACTACGCCGAGCGGCCGATCACCGAGGTCGCCCAAGCCGTGCAGCGCAGTGCCTATCCGAGCGCGTATGCCGATCACGAGCAGCAGGGTCGAGCCCTCGCCTCCACGTTGGCTGGGCACTCCCCCGCCGGCCTCGCCTGCCGGCTCGCCGATCCGGCGACGCCCGGCGACGCCCGCGCCCTGAGCGCCGATCTTCGGGCTCAGCTCGGTGAGGTCGCCACGACGCAGGAGGCGGACGGCGGGACGCGGGTGATCGTCCATACGAGCTCGTCGACGCGGGCCTGGACGGTCGCCGAGTGGGCCATGGCTCAAGCCGACGGCCGCGGCATCACGACGATCGACGTCGCCGACCGCCGCTGGACGCGTGGCTCCGGCCGGGGCGCGCTGACCTGGGCGAGTACGTCGGCCGAGGCATCTGGGACCACGGTCGTTATCACCATTGATTGACGGCCGCCCCGGCCGCTGGCCTTAGCGGTCGGTCATCGCGATGTAGTCTCGGGCCGCCTCGCCGATGTAGACCTGACGCGGGCGGCCGATCTTGGTCGCCGGGTCGTTGATCATCTCGCGCCACTGGGCGATCCAGCCGGGCAGGCGGCCCAAGGCGAACAGGACCGTGAACATGCGCGTCGGGAAGCCCATGGCCTTGTAGATCAGGCCGGTGTAGAAGTCGACATTGGGATACAGCCGGCGCTCGACGAAGTAGTCGTCGGCTAGGGCGATCTCTTCGAGGCGCTTGGCGATGTCGAGCAGGGGGTCGTCGGCGCCGAGCTTGCCGAGGATCTCATCCGCCGTCGCCTTGATGATCGACGCGCGCGGGTCGTAGTTCTTGTAGACCCGGTGGCCGAAGCCCATCAGCCGCTGGTTGGTCTCCTTGTTCTTGATCTTCGTCATGAAGGCCTGCGGGTCCTCACCAGAAGAGTGCAGCGCGCCCAGCATCTCCAGCACCTGCTGGTTGGCACCGCCGTGCAGCGGACCGAAGAGGGCATTGATGCCCGCCGAGATCGACGCGAACATATTGGCCTGCGAGGACCCAACCAGGCGCACCGTCGACGTCGAGCAGTTCTGCTCGTGATCGGCGTGCAGGAGCAGGAGCAGGTCCAGGCCCTTGACGACGACCGGATCCAGCTCATAGGGCTCCGCGGGGAAACCGAAGGTCATCCGCAGGAAATTCTCGGTCACCGAGAGCGAGTTGTCCGGGTAGAGGAAGGGCTGGCCGACGCTCTTCTTATAGGCATAGGCCGCGATCGTGGGCAGCTTGGCGAGCAACCGGAAGGTGGAGATCTCGACTTGGTCGGGGTCGAAGGGGTCAAGGCTGTCCTGATAGAAGGTCGACAGCGCCGACACCGCGGAGGACAGGACCGGCATCGGGTGGGCGTCGCGGGGGAAGCCGTTGAAGAAGAGCTTGAGGTCTTCGTGCAACAACGTATGCCGGCGCACCTTGGCGTCGAAGGCGGCAAACTCTTGCGCGGTGGGCAGCTTGCCGTAGATCAGCAGATAGGTGGTCTCGAGGAAGTTGGAGTGCTCGGCGAGCTGCTCGATCGGGTAGCCGCGATAGCGCAAGATCCCCTTGTCGCCGTCGATGAAGGTGATGGCGCTCGAACACGAGGCGGTATTGACGAAGCCGGTGTCGAGGGTGACATCGCCGGTCTCCTTGAGCAGGGCCGAGATGTCGAGTCCGTCATTGCCCTCGGTCGCCGGCACGCCGCGCAACGTGAGCTGCTTGTCTCCGACGGTCAGGGTGCCACTGCGTGCTTCGCCATCAGCCATGGCGCGACGCTACCGCACAGTGGACGCGGCAGGTGGGGAGGTCCTGCTCCTACAGATGCTCAGGATGCCCCCTGATCATCGATGGGGTAGAGCGCATCTCGATGACCATATGATGCGCTTATGTCATAATGATGCATGCGAACGACCTTGAGCATCGACGATGAGGTCTTCACGGCCGCGCGAGTTATCGCCGCTGACGAAGGCCGGACGATTGGCAGCGTCATCTCTGAGTTGGCGCGCCGATCGCTCAGTCCGACGCGCCTGACCGTCGCCGCGGACGGGTTTCCCGTCTTCGAAGCCCCGGCAAATCTGACGCCGCTCACCCACGATGTCGTCGCCAGAGCCCTGGATGAGGAATGACCGCAGGCCTACCGGACGTAAACGTGCTGCTGGCGCTTATGTGGCCGCAGCACATCGGTCACCTCGCGGCGCGTGCCTGGTTGCGCGGTCATGCTGCTACTGGCTGGGCGACCACACCGATCACCGAATCGGGATTCGTCCGGCTGTCATGCAATCGCGCAGTGGTGCAAGCACCGACTGATCCGCCGGGAGCACTTGCCGCTCTCGCCCAGTTGACGGCCGTGGGCAACCACCGGTTCGTTGCGGACGAGGTCGTGGGTGTCCTGGCCCCGCAGTTCGTGTCGCATGTCCGGGGCCATCGACACGTAACCGACGCGCATTTGCTCAGCATCTGCGCTCAGGCCGGTCTGACGATGGTGACTTTCGACCGGGGTATGACGTCGCTCGCCCCTCGGAACTCCGCCTTGATCCACGTCCTTGATACCTGAGGGATCTCAGGCGGACAGGCGGGCCGCCGCTTCCGCGATGTGCGCGTCGGTCGCCGTCAAGGCGATGCGCACGTGGCGGGCCCCGGCCGCGCCATAGAAGGCGCCCGGGGCGGCCAAGACGCCAAGGTCGGCCAGCCGGCCGATGGTGATCCAGCAGTCCTCGTCGGCGCTCGCCCACAGATAGAGCCCGGCCTCGGAGTCGTCGACGCGCAGCCCGTATGCCGCCACCCCCGCCAGCAGCGTCGCGCGGCGCGCGGCATACCGGGCCTTTTGCTCCACGACGTGGGTCTCGTCGGCCAGGGCGGCGATCATCGCGCGCTGCACCGGCCAGGGCATCATCATCCCGGCGTGCTTGCGCACCTCGAGCAGTTCGCGGATCAGCACCGGATCCCCGGCCGCGAAGGCTGCGCGGTAGCCCGCGAGATTCGACTGCTTGGACAGGGAGTACACGCAGAGCAGCCCCTCATGGGAGCCGCCGGTGACGCGGGGGTCGAGGATCGACGGCGTGGTCGGGGGCTCGCCGTGGGCGGCCGGCTCGCGCGGGCGCCAGTCGAGCTCGGCATAGCACTCGTCGGAGGCGACGATCACCCCGTGCCGCCGCGCCCAGTCCACGACCTTCGCCAGGTGCTCGATGCCCAGCACCTTGCCGGTGGGATTGCTCGGGCTGTTGAGCCACAACAGTTTTGGCGTGGTCGAACGCGTCAAGGGGCCGAGCGCGGTGAGCGAGTCCACCGGCACGGGCGTTGCACCGGCGAGGCGGGCGCCCACGTCATACGTCGGGTAGGCGGCTCGCGGGAAGGCGACGATATCGCCGGAGCCAAGACCGAGCAGGGTGGGCAGCCAGGCGACCAGTTCCTTGGACCCGATGGTGGGCAGAACGCCGTCGGGGTCGAGCCCCTCGACGCCGCGGCGAGCGGCGAACCAGGTCGCGACGGCCTCGCGCAGGTCGGGCGTGCCATAGGTCTGGGGGTAGCCGGGGGCGTCGGCGGCGGCGCGCAGGGCGTCTTGGACGACCTGGGGAGTCGGGTCGACGGGGGTGCCGATGGAGAGGTCGATCAGGCCCCCGGCGTGCGAACTCGCCCGCGCCTTGTAGGGCGCGAGCGAGTCCCAGGGAAAGTCGGGCAGTGAGCGCATGCCCTATTCGGCTTGCTCCTGCGGGGGCAGCGCCATGATCAGCGGGTGATCCTTGTTGATCAGGCCGAGCTTGGCGGCGCCGCCCGGGCTGCCGAGGTCGTCGAAGAACTCGACATTGGCCTTGTAGTAGTCGGCCCACTGCTCGGGCACGTCGTCCTCGTAATAGATCGCCTCGACCGGGCAGACCGGCTCACACGCGCCGCAGTCGACGCACTCGTCGGGGTGGATGTAGAGCATCCGATCGCCCTCGTAGATGCAATCGACCGGACACTCCTCGATGCAGGCCTTGTCCTTGAGGTCCACGCACGGCTGGGCAATCACATACGTCATGCCAGGCATTCTATGGGGGGCCCGCAGGCATACGCTGCCCGGATGACTGTTGTGCCGCGATCCGAGACCATCGCCACCGAAGCGGGCGCCATGCCGGCGCACGTGTGGCTGCCGCCAGCCGGGCACGGGCCGGGCATCGTGCTCTTCCAGGAGATCTTCGGGATCAGCCCGTATGTCGAGCGGCGGGCCGCCGATCTGGCCGCGCTCGGCTATGTCGTCGTGGCACCTGAGTTCTACTGGCGCCTCGGGGCGTCCGGCGTGGCCAATGGGCCGGACATGCTCACCGAGGGGTTGGCGCTCGTGCAGCGCTTCGATTGGGAGGCCGGGGTGCGGGACGGGGCGACGGCATACGGCTGGCTGCGCGAGCGGCCGGAGGTGACCGGAGCGGTGGGGCTGGTGGGCTTCTGCTTCGGCGGGGGCTTGGCCTTCAATGTGGCGGCGATCACCGACCCGGCGTTGCTGGTCAGCTATTACGGCTCGGCCCTGCCGGGCCTGCTGGATCTGGCGCCGCAGGTGAGTGCGCCGAGCCTGCATCATTTCGGGCAGGCCGACAGCTATATCGACGGCGACGCGGTGGCGCGGATCCGCGCGGCGGTCGACGGGCCGGAGGTCGAGTTCTACACCTACCACGAGGCCGACCACGCCTTCGACAATGCCGACTTCGTCAGCTATCACCCGCAGGCGTCGACGATCGCCTGGGGGATGACCGAGAAGTTCTTGCGAAAGCACTTGCCCGCGTGAGGGATTCGGGGCCGGTCGCTGCGAGGGACGAGGTGCGGGCGGTGGTTCGTTTCCGGATCGAGCCGGCGCCGCCGCCCGGCGAGCCGTACCTGACCGATGCGGTCGGCAAGGTTATCGTCAACGGCCCGGACGAGATCGTCTTAGCGACGCGTCGTGGGCGGGTCGCGATCCCCCGGCGCCTCGTGGTCGCCACCAGGATCGTCCCGCCGGCGCCGCCGAGACGGGGCGTGGTCGGTGGTGAGTTGGCTCCGCTGGAGCTGCATCGGGAGGTAGCCGACTCGTGGCCGCCGATGGAGCGCACGCAACTGGGCGACTGGATCCTGCGGGCGTCCCGCGGCTTCACCTCGCGCGGGAATTCCGTTGTCCCGGTTGGTGATCCGGGCCTGCCGTTGAATGCAGCGCTGGATGCTGTCGAACGCTGGTATGCCGATCGCGGACTCCCGGCCAACCTCACCCTGGCCGATCCGCGGCCGTCTACCGATGCGGCCGGTGTGCTCACGGTCGATGTGTCACGCGATCCCGTCGGCGCGCTGCTCATCGACCGCGGGTATGCCGTGTCCGACCCGAGCCTGTTCTTGACTGCCACGCCACAGGTCGTGACGCGATCCTTGGCCGGGCCGGCTCCGGCCGGACGCGGGGCGGTCGGCGGCGTGATCGTGCAGACGGACGATGCCCTGACCGATGCGTGGCTGGCCTGCTACGAGAGCTATCGCAGCACCGACGCCGAAGCCGCACGAGCGATCATGACCGGCTCCCCCGCTCAGGTCTTCGCCACGGCCCTCGTGGACGGGCGGCCGGTGGGTGTGGGCCGGCTCGGGATGAGCGGCTCATGGGGCGGGCTGGCCGCGATGTGGGTGGACCCGGCATACCGGCGCAGCGGAGTGGCCCAGGCGATGGTCGGTGAACTCGTCGCTGCCGCAACCGATCTCGGCGCGCAACGCCTGCACCTGCAGGTATGGGCGCACAACGAGCCCGCTCTCGCGCTCTATCGTCGCCTCGGCTTCCGCGTCCACCACGCCTATGTCAACGCCACCG
>NZ_DAOQZV010000084.1:0-11916 GCF_035343835.1 Nostocoides sp.
CGAGTGGCCGGTTCAGCCCCGTCGAGTGGCCGCGGTCGCGAAGCGACCTGGCCACTCGACGGGGCTGAACCGGCCACTCGACGGGTTTGGGTTTGGGCGTCAGCCGACGAGGGAGCGCAGGACGAACTGCAGGATGCCGCCGTTGCGGTAGTAGTCGGCCTCGCCGGGGGTGTCGATCCGCACGACCGCATCGAACTCGGCGCTCGAGCCGTCCTCGCGGGTGGCGACGACCTGGACCGTCTTGGGGGTGCGGCCCTCGTTGAGTTGGGTCACGCCGGTGATGGCGAAGGTCTCGCGGCCCGACAGGCCCAGGGACTCGGCGTTCTGGCCCTTCGGATACTGCAGCGGGAGCACGCCCATACCGATCAGGTTGGAGCGGTGGATGCGCTCATACGACTCGGCGATGACCGCCTTGACCCCAAGCAGCGCCGTGCCCTTGGCCGCCCAGTCGCGCGAGGAGCCGGAGCCATATTCCTTCCCGGCCAGGACAACCAACGGCACACCAGCAGCCTGGTAGGCCGCCGACGCGTCGTAGATCGACGTCTGCGGGGCGTCCGCCTCGAGGAAGTTGCGGGTAAACCCGCCCTCGACGTCGTCGAGCAGTTGGTTGCGCAGCCGGATGTTGGCGAAGGTGCCGCGGATCATCACTTCGTGGTTGCCGCGCCGCGACCCATAGGAGTTGAAGTCCTTGCGCGCGATGCCATGCTCGGTCAGATAGACCCCCGCGGGTGAGTCGGCCTTGATCGAGCCGGCCGGGCTGATGTGGTCGGTCGTCACCGAATCGCCGAGCTTGGCCAGCACCCGGGCACCGTTGATGTCGGTCACCGGGGTGAGGTCCATCGTCATACCGTCGAAATAGGTCGGCTTGCGCACATAGGTGGACTCGGTGTCCCACGCGAAGGTGTTGCCCTCGGGCGTGGGCAGCGACTGCCAGCGCTCGTCGCCGGCGAAGACGTCGGCATAGTCCTTCTCGAAAAGATCCCGCGAGAGCGAGGCACCGATCGTGGCGTCGACGTCCTCCGGCGCGGGCCAGATGTCCTTGAGGAAGACGTCATTGCCGGCCTCGTCCTGGCCGAGCGGCTCGAGGTCGAAGTCGAAGTTCATCGTCCCGGCCAGCGCATAGGCGATAACCAAGGGCGGCGACGCGAGATAGTTCATCTTCACATCGGGGTTGATCCGGCCCTCGAAGTTGCGGTTGCCCGACAGCACCGCGGTGACGGCGAGGTCGGCTGATTGAACGGCCGCCGACACTTCCTCCGCCAGCGGGCCGGAGTTGCCGATACAGGTGGCGCAGCCATACCCGACGAGATTGAAGCCGAGCTTGTCCAGGTAGGGCCACAGACCCGCTGCCTCGTAATAGCCGGTGACGACCTTCGAGCCCGGAGCCATCGAGGTCTTGACCCACGGTTTGACATTCAGGCCCTTCTCGACCGCGTTCTTGGCGAGCATGGCCGCCGCCATCATCACCGACGGGTTGGAGGTGTTGGTGCACGACGTGATCGAGGCGATCACGACCGCCCCGTCCTTGAGGACGTATGCCGAGGTGTCGCCGCTGCCGGTGTCGGCACCTGCCGCTTGCACCGGGACCGATCGCAGGTCACCGTCGACGCCGTAGTTCTTGACGTCGAGCCCGAACTGGGGCTTGGCGTCGGTCAGGACGATGCGATCCTGGGGGCGCTTCGGGCCGGCGATCGAGGGGACGACGGTGCCGAGGTCGAGTTCGAGCTTCTCGGAGAAGCGCGGCTCGGCGGCGGGGTCGAGCCACATGCCCTGCTCCTTGGCATAGGCCTCGACGAGCGCGACGGCCTCGTCGGAGCGCCCGGTCAGGTGCAGGTAGTCGAGGGTGATCTGGTCGATCGGGAAGATCGCGCAGGTCGAGCCGAACTCCGGGCTCATATTGCCGATCGTGGCCCGGTTGGCCAGCGGCAGAGCGGCGACGCCGGCGCCGTAGAACTCGACGAACTTGCCGACGACCCCATGCTTGCGCAGCAGGTCGGTGATGGTGAGCACCACATCGGTGGCGGTCACGCCGGCGCGCATCTGGCCGGTCAGCTTGAAACCGACAACCCGCGGGATGAGCATCGAGACCGGCTGGCCGAGCATGGCCGCCTCGGCCTCGATGCCGCCGACGCCCCAGCCGAGGACGCCCAAGCCGTTGACCATGGTGGTGTGGCTGTCGGTGCCGACGCACGTGTCGGGATACGCAACGCCGTCACGCACCATCGTGACGCGGGCGAGGCGCTCGATGTTGACCTGGTGGACGATGCCGGTGCCCGGCGGGACGACCTTGAAGTCGTCGAAGGCGGTCTGGCCCCACCGCAGGAACTGGTAGCGCTCCTTGTTGCGGCCGTATTCGAACTCGACATTGCGCTCGAAGGCGTCGGCGCGGCCGAAGACGTCGATCTGGACGGAGTGGTCGATGACCAGCTCGGCCGGGGCCAGCGGGTTGATCTTCTCCGGGTCGCCGCCGAGGTCGGCGACGGCCTCCCGCATGGTGGCGAGGTCGACGACGCACGGGACGCCGGTGAAGTCCTGCATGATGACGCGGGCGGGGGTGAACTGGATCTCGGTGTCCGGCTCGGCGTTCTCGTCCCAGCCGCCGAGCGCGCGAATGTGGTCGGCGGTGATATTCGCGCCGTCCTCGGTGCGCAGCAGGTTCTCCAGCAGAACCTTCAGGCTGTAGGGCAGCGACTCGTGGCCCTCGACCGAGGCGATCCGGAAGATCTCGTAGGAATTGTCACCGACCTGCAGTTGCCCCTGGGCTCCGAAACTATTCGTGCTGGCCACCATTGGCTCCTTCGCTTCGACGGATTTATCTTGATATCAAGATATCTCAGACCTGCTGGTCTGTCGATCCTCCCACTTCGCCCGTGGGCACGGGACGGAAGGTCGCAATGCACTCGACGTGATGCGTCATCGGGAAGGCGTCGTATGCCGTGAGCCCGGTCAGCGCGTAGCCCGCCTCTCCGAAAGCCGCGGTATCGCGCGCCAGTGCCGCCGGGTCACACGCGACATAGGCAACCGCCCGCGGCCGCAGCGCGGCGATCGCTCGGACCACCTGCGCGCCGGTTCCTGTGCGGGGCGGGTCGAGAACGACGAGATCGGCCGTATGCGGCACCAATGGCGAGCGCCGCGGCCTGCGATTGCGCGTGGCCCGGTTGGCCGCCGGACCACGCCGGCCCGGGCGGGCGACACCGAAGAGGTCGTCGACGCGGCCCGGCACGACGAGGGCCTGGGGCCACGATGCGAGGTTGTCCACCGCGAAAGCCGTTGCCAATCGGTCGGATTCGAGAGCCAGCACCTGGCCTTCCGGGCCGACGGCATCGGCGAGGGCCGCAGCGAACAGGCCCACGCCGGCATACAGGTCGAGGGCGCGCTCGCCGGGTTGCGGGTCGAGCTCGGCCAGGACCCGCGCCACAAAGGTCGCGGCGGCGCGCGGGTGCACCTGCCAGAAGCCGCGTGCCGCGAGGGCGAACTCGTGGCTGAAGGTGCGCGCCTGATCCGCCTGCGTGACCCACTCGGTCGTGACGCGCTCACGGACAACGGTCTCGCCGGGAGCCGCATCGGCGGCCGTCGATTCATCGCCCCCCGCCACCGCCTCAGCGCCCACCGCCACCGGCACGGCCGCGCTCTTCGCGTCGCCCCGCTCCCAGGCCGGCACTGGCGTGACCACGGGCTCGCCGGTCGACGGCGCGGTGACGTCGACGCTCGCGCAACTCGGCCACAACTGCTCGAGCACACCGGTCTCGACCACACCGGGCGCGGCGATGAGGCAGCCCGTCACACGGACCACATCGTGCGAGCGATGGGGGTGCAGGCCGGCCCGGCCGTCGCGGCCGACGGCGAACTCGACCCGGGTGCGCCAGCCGAGCCCGGGCTCGGCTTCGCCGAGTTCCTGGACCTCGACGTCCACCTCCAGGCCCGCGAGGCGCGCGAACTGCTCGCGCACGACGGCGCTCAACAGGTCGCGTTGAGCAGCGAGCGTGAGGTGCTGGAAGTCGCAGCCGCCGCACACGCCGGCATACCGGCAGGGTGGCGTGACCCGGCCGGGCGAGGGGCGCTCGATCGCGACGGCATCGGCATACAGGAATCGGCCGCCCGGGCCGGTGCCCGTGATGCGCGCGACCACCCGCTCCCCCGGCGCCGTATGCCGCACGAACAGCACCCGGCCCGCATGGCGGGCGACGAAATGCCCGCCATGTGCCACCGCCTCGATGTCGACGGTGACCTCGTCGCCGATCTCGAGATCCTGGTCCGGCACCGGCTACTGCCCCATGCGCACCGAGCCCGGCGCGCTCGAGGCATCGGCTTCCATGCGGGCCTCCTGGCCCTCGGAGCTGCGCAACTGCCACGGGACCGACGCCACCAGCACGCCCGGCGTGAAGTGCAGACGGGCGCGCAGGCGTAGGGCGCTCTGGTTGTGCAGGATCTGCTCGTACCAGTGGCCGACGACATACTCCGGGATGTAGACCACGACGATCTCGCGTGGGCTCTCGCGCCGGATGCCCTTCACATAGTCGACGATCGGGTTGACGATCTCGCGGTAAGGCGAGTCCAGCGCCTTCAAGGGCACAGGTATGCCGCGCGCCTCCCACTCCTCCTGGAGGGCCCGGGTCTCGGCCGGATCGACATTGACGGTGATCGCCTCGAGCGTGTGCGGGCGGCTGGCGCGGGCATACGCGACGGCGCGCAGCGTGGGCCGGTGCAACCGGGAGACCAGGACGAGCGCGTGCACGCGCGAGGGCAACATCTGATCGGACTGCGAGACGATGTCGAGTTCCTTCGAGACCGCGTCGTAGTGCCGGCGGATCGCCATCATCATCAGGAAGAGCACGGCCATCGCGGCGATGGCATAGCCGGCCCCGTGGATGAACTTGGTGGCCAGGACGACGAGCAGGACGGTCCCCGACATCACCGCACCCACGAAGTTGATGACCCGGCTGCGCTGCATGTGGGCGCGCTGGCGCGGGTCAGAGGCGAGCCGCAGATGACGATTCCAGTGCCGGATCATGCCGATCTGGCTGGTGGTGAACGAGACGAAGACGCCGACGATATAGAGCTGGATGAGCTTGGTGACATCGGCGTCGAAGATGAGGATCAGGACCGCCGCGACACCGGCGAGGATGATGATGCCGTTCGAGAAGGCGAGGCGGTCGCCGCGGGCATGCAGTTGCCGCGGCAGGTAGCCGTCGCGCGCCAGGATCGAGCCGAGCACCGGGAAGCCGTTGAAGGCGGTGTTCGCGGCGAGGATCAAGATGATCCCGGTGACGACCGAGATGTAGACCACGCCGAGGTGGAAGTGGTCGAAGACGGCGTTCGCGACCTGTCCCATGATCGTGTCCTGGACGTATGACGCCCCCACCGGGACGCCGTCCTTGAGCAACTGCTCCGCCGGGTTCTCGGCATATTTGATGCCCGTCAAGCGGGCCAGGCTGATCATCGAGAAAAGCATGCCGATGGCGATGCAGCCCATCAGCAGCAGCGTGGTCGCCGCGTTGCGGGACTTGGGCTTCTGGAAGGCCGGCACGCCATTAGAGATCGCCTCGACACCGGTGAGCGCGGCACAGCCGGAGGAGAAGGCGCGCAGGAGGAGGAAGGCCATGGCCAGGCTCCCGAGGGCTTCGTAGCCAGGCTCGGGGACAAGGTCGTATTGGGCGCTCGCGGCGAGCGGGAGGCTGCCGGTGAAGTGCCGGTAGCCGCCATACAGGCCCATGCCGATGACGCCGACCATGAAGGCATAGGTGGGGATCGCGAAGGCGTTGCCGGACTCGCGAACGCCGCGCAGATTCATCGCGGTCAGCAAGACCACGAGGATGACCGCCCAGGTGGCCTCGTGACCGCGGACGAAGGTCAACGCGGTTGCCGCGTTCTGGATGCCGGAGGAGATGGAGACGGCGACCGTCAGGACGTAGTCGACCAACAGCGCGGACGCCACCGTCAGGCCGGCCTTGGGGCCGATATTGACGGTGGCGACCTCATAGTCGCCGCCGCCGGAGGGGTAGGCGTGGACGTTCTGCCGGTAGGAGGCGACGACCACGGCCATCACGAAGATGACGCCGAGGGCGATCTGCCAGGAGTGGGTGAGTGCGAAGGTGCCCCCAGCCAAGCCCAGGGTCAAGAAGATCTCGTCCGGGGCATAGGCGACGGAGGAGAGCGCATCGCTGGCGAAGATCGGCAGGGCGATGCGTTTGGGCAGCAGGGTCTCGTGCAATTTGTCGCTGCGCATCTGTTGACCCAACAGAATGCGTTTGATGACCCGGCCGACCGCCACGGCGGATCACTCTATCCCCGGGTGCGACCGGTGCAGACGCGCGTCCGGGCAGCGTGGCCACAGTGTTAGCGTCGGTCCGTGCACTTCGTCATCATGGGATGCGGCCGCGTGGGCGCCTCCCTCGCGCGGGCGCTGGAACGCCGTGGTCACGATGTCGCCGTGATCGACCAGTTCGAGGCCGCCTTCACCCGCCTCGGCCCCACCTTCGAGGGGCGCACGGTCGCCGGCGTCGGATTCGACCGTGACACGCTGACCGAGGCCGGGATCGACCGGGCGTATGCCTTCGCCGCCGTCTCCAGCGGTGACAACTCCAATATCCTCGCGGCTCGGGTGGCCCGGGAGACCTTCGGGGTCGAGCACGTCGTCGCGCGGATCTATGACCCGGGGCGCGCCGAGATCTACCAGCGGCTCGGCATCCCCACGGTGGCCACCGTGAAGTGGACCTCGGATCAGATGCTGCGCCGCCTGCTGCCGCAGGGCCATCTGCCGGAGTTGGCCGACCCGTCCGGACGCATCGTGATCGCCGAGGTCGCGACCGACCCGGCGTGGATCGGCTCGTCGCTGCGGCGCATCGAGGACGAGACCCGGTCCCGCGTCGCCTATTTCACCCGGCTCGGCGAGGGTCACCTGCCCGGCCCGGAGACAATCCTGCAGGAGGGCGACCTGATCCACTTGGCGATCAACCGCGACCAGTTGGAGGACGTGGAACGGACGCTCGCTGACCCGCCTGCGGTCGCGGACTGAGAGGGATCCGAGAATGCGTGTCGTCATCGCCGGCGCAGGCAGCGTGGGTCGCTCGATCGCCCAGGAACTGCTCTACAACAACCATCAGGTGCTCCTCATCGACAAGGGCGCCGACGAGGCATCGATCCGGCGGGTGCCGGAGGCGAACTGGCTGGCCGCCGACGCGTGCGAGATCGACGCACTGAACGAGGCCGGGCTGGCCGACTGTGATGTCGTGGTCGCGGCCACCGGAGACGACAAGGTCAACTTGGTGGTGTCCTTGCTGGCCAAGACCGAGTTCGGGGTGCCTCGCACGGTGGCACGCGTGAACAACCCGAAGAACGAGTGGTTGTTCGACGAGGCATGGGGCGTCGACGTCGCGGTGTCGACGCCGCGCCTGATGACGGCCTTGGTCGAAGAGGCCGTGGCCGTGGGCGACCTGGTGCGGATCTTCGAGTTCCATCAATCGCACGCGGCGATGGTGGAGATGACCCTGCCCGCGGATTCCCCGCTCGTCGGCCGCCGCGTTGGCGCGGTGCCCTTCCCGCAGGACACGGTGCTGGTCGCGATCATCCGCGATCAGGTGCCGATCGCCCCCAGCGCGGACGACAGCCTCGAAGCCCACGACGAGCTGCTCTTCTTGACGGTGAGCGAGTCCGAGGACGAGTTGGAGTCCCTGCTCAGCCCCGGCGTCCGCGTCAAGCGCCCCCGCAACCGATAGCCAGGCGGCACCGCAGCCCTCGGCGGCCGCGTAGTCCGGTCGGGTGCGTGTAGCGGTCGTCGGTTCCCGTCTAGGTCGGTGCTTTCCCGGGTGTCAGAGCCCCCCTGTGGGCCGGGAGCAGTTGCGAGCCCTGGCGAGCCACTGTGACCGGCTCACCGGTCGCGAGCGCACCGAGGTCGGTGCCTTACCCGGGTGTCAGAGCCCCCCTGTGGGCCGGGAGCAGTTGCGAGCCCTGGCGAGCCACTGTGACCGGCTCACCGGTCGCGAGCGCAGCGAGCCTGACCGGTGACAGTCGAGGCCGTCCGAGGGCAGCGAGGTCCATGCATTACCGGGGGTCAGGGGGGCGGAGCCCCCTGTGGGGGGTCTCGCCGCGGACGAGCATCGCGCCCATGACGGCGACCGCGCCGGCCCACAAGGGCCAGCCGAGGACGATTTTCGCGGTGCCGAGGGCGGCCACATTGCCCGCGAGATAGAGCGGATACATGATCAGCACCCGCAGCAGGAACATCGCGGTCATCACCAGGGTGAGGCGGCCGCAGACGGCGACCATGCTCGGGTCGCGGCGCCAGCGCAGCGGGTCGGTCTTGGCGTCCGGGTCGCCGGCGCCGACGAGGAAGCCGAGGAAGGGCCATTTGGCGAGGACCGAGGCGAAGGTGGCCACGGCATACGCGCCGTTGACGAGGATGCCGGGCAGGAAGGCGTCCTGCGCGCGGCCGCTTCGCAGGGCGAAGAAGGCGGCGATCGCGGTGGCGACGACGGCGGAGAAGACGTATTGCAGGCTCTGCCGTTGCGCCACGCGTGCCATGGCGAGCAGGAGGGCGACCACCATCGCGGAGCCGACGCTCTGGCGCACATTCTGGGTGATCGTCCAGGCCACCACGAAGGCGATGGTCGGCAGCGCGGTCTCGACCGAGCCACGCCAGCCGCCGAGAGCGGCCGAGAGCCGGTGGCGGATGATCTCCTCGACGGTCGCCGCGCGCTCCTCGTCGAATAGTTTCTCGTCGGACCCGGTCATGCGGTTCCTCCTGCGGCGCGTGGAAGGAGCTCGTATGCCGCGTTGAAGATCGTCGCGACCCCGTCCGGGTGGCACACGCGACCGGTCGCGCGCAGGCGGGCACCTGGTTCGATACCGCTGATGCGGCGGCGGCCGAGCCACACCAGGGTCAGGCTCTGGGTGCCGTCATACAGTTCGACGACGAGAGCGGGCACCCGGGTGCGCGGGCGCAGGGTGACCGCCCGGACGATGCCGGTGACCGTGGCGAGCTGCCGGTCGGCCAGCTCGCCGATGACGGTGGCTCCGGTCGAGCGCGCGTGTTCCTGAAGCTCGGCGGCGTCGCGATCGCCGGCCGTGCGCGTCAGGCGTTCGGTGAGGCGCCGGAACGTCCCCGACATCGCTCAGCGCACCTCGGTGATCTCGGGCCCACGCTCGAAGGGGTCGAAGCTTTCCGGCTGCTGCTCGGCCGGCGCGGGCGTGGGCTGCTCGGGCAGGCGCAGCGGCAGCATCTCCCGGGGAGCCATCGGGGCAGCGCCGCGCACGACGACGAGCGAGCGCAGGGCTTCGACCAGCGGAGCGGCAGCCGCGTCGTCGATGGCGGCCTGACCGGACAGGACCGCGCGCAGGAACCACCGTGGCCCGTCCACCCCGATGAAGCGGGCGGGCGCGAAGACCTGCCGGCCGTCGGGAGCTAGCTGCGGCATACGGACACGGAGTTCGCGGGCGAAATCGCCGTCGACTTCATCGACGGTGCCACCGGCACCGGAGATCGCTCCCGAGATTTCCCGGCGCACATCGCGCCAGACGCCGCCCGAGCGGGGGGCGGCGAACGCCTGCACCTGGGCGGCCGACTCGCCGATGACGATCTGCAGGCCGTTGATCGTGTCGGTGCTCTGGTCGATCTCAAGGCGGATCTCGGCACCGGGAACCGGGGCGAGCCAGACGGCGCCGAGGTCGAGGCGATCGCCGAGACCATCGACTTCGGCGGCATCCCACGGGCCCTGAGAGCGGCTAGCCACCGCGTCCTGCGTCTCCTCCTCGACGTCGTCGTCGACGAGGTCGTCGACGGCGTCGTCGGCCGGCTCAACCGGCTCCGCGGAGGTCTGGCTGGCGCGGCGGCGGAAAATGCTCACGATGTCCTTCTCGGCGATAGTTCTGCGGGCGCCCCTGGGGCGCGGTCGTGGATCCCGGCGAAGCCCCCGGTGGATCCGTGTCCAGTCTCCCCCCGAGTCGTCTCCGGAAGCGAATCGACCTCGTCGAAGGTGGCCTCGGCGACCTGCTGCAGGAGCAGCTGGGCGATCCGGTCGCCGGGGTGGATGGTGAAGCTCTCGGACGGGTCGAGATTGACCAGGTTGACCAGGATCTCCCCGCGATAGCCGGAGTCGATGGTGCCCGGGGCGTTGACGACGGTGATGCCGTGGCGGGCGGCCAGCCCCGAGCGGGGATGGACCAGCCCGACCCAGCCGGCGGGTACGGCGATCGCGACCCCCGTCGCGATCAGGCCCCGCTCCCCCGGTGCCAGGGTGACCTCGACGACGCTGGCGAGGTCGGCGCCGGCGTCGCCCGGGCGGGCATACGCGGGCAGGTGGGCGTCCGGACGAAGACGGCGGACGAGCACCCGAAGGCGCCCGTCCGCCGTCAGCGGCGCGTCAGGCTGCGCACTCATTGCAGACCAGAACCCCGCCCTTGTCGGACGCAAGCTGGCTGCGGTGGTGCACCAGGAAGCAGCGCGAGCAGGTGAACTCGTCGGCCTGGCGCGGGATGACCCGCACCGAGAGTTCCTCGCCGGACAAGTCGGCGCCGGGCAGTTCGAAGCCCTCCGCCTGCTCGGTCTCATCCACGTCGACACTGGAGGTGCTCTTGTCGACGCGACGGGACTTCAACTCCTCGATCGAATCCTCGGAGAGTTCGTCGTCGGTCTTGCGTGGAGCGTCGTAATCGGTTGCCATCACAGTCCTTCCCTAAGCAGTCGTATGGCGCGCAGCGAGCACGGTGAGGCTGGTTGGCTGTGCGCGGCTGGGTAACGCTTTTGGTTCTCGATTTGATCCCGCGGCGCGCATTGTGCCCTATCCAGCGGGGAAAGTCACGTGAATTGACGAAACTTGCTCACGGGTTGCCCGGCTGGCCGGCCACGGCTCAGGGCGCCGTGCGGACGAGCTCGGCGAGGTGGGAGAAGCAGGCACCGCCGGCGATGGTCATCGCCTTTTCGGGGTCGCCGCCGTCGCGGTTCTCGACCCGGCCGCCGGCCTCGGTGACGAGCAGCCAGCCGGCCGCCATGTCCCAGGGATTGAGACCCTCCTCGTAGTAGCCGTCGAGGGTGCCGTCGGCGACATGGCACAGATCGAGCGCGGCGCTGCCGAAGCGCCGGATGTCACGCACCCTCGGCAGGATCGCGGTCAAGGCGCGCGCCTGCCGGGCACGTTGCTCGGCGTCATAGCCGAAGCCGGTGCCGATCAGGCTGAGACCGAGATCGGCCTGGGTGGAGACCCGCACCCGCATTGCCGTATGCCGGCCGCGTTGCCGCCAGGCGCCCGTCCCGGTCGCGCCCCAGAACCGCTCCCCCGAGACTGGGTTGACCACGGCCCCGGCGACCGGGCGCCAGGCGCCGGGCGTGTGCACGTCGCCGGTGACAGCGGCGACGGAAACGGCATACGCCGGGATGTCGTAGACGTAGTTGACCGTGCCGTCGATCGGGT
This sequence comes from Nostocoides sp., assembly GCF_035343835.1. NCBI lineage: Bacteria > Bacillati > Actinomycetota > Actinomycetes > Micrococcales > Intrasporangiaceae > Nostocoides > Nostocoides sp. The sequence continues at coordinate 11,406 of NZ_DAOQZV010000084.1, forward strand.
CGACGACCCATGTGATGGGGCGGCTGCCCGCTGCACTGCCGCCCTCCTCGCCGAAGAAGGCGTCCTCGGGCCGGGCCGCGTGCAGGGTCTGGGCGAGCAGTTCCTGGGCTTGGCGGTCCATGTCGGTGACGACATCGGTAGCCGAGGACTTCGTCGCTGCCACCCCGGACCGGGAGCGATCGAGGATGAGCAGGGCGGCGTCGGTGGCCGCTTCGAGCGCGATCCGGGCCAGCGCGTCGGGGGCCGGGAGCTCGGGAGTCGGGGCGTAACGGCTGGTGGTCATCGGGGATCCTCTCGACCGCACCGGGTCGGCTTGGCGGGTCGCTGGCTGCGGCAGCAGTCGGGCGGACAGTCGGCCGGGGGGAGGGCCGCCAAGACATTGAGATCGTGGGCGACCCTGCCGGCGGCGGCGGGGTCGACGCGGTCGGCCGCCGGCGCCTGCGGCGCCACGCGCACCTGCAGCTCGACGTGGAAGGTCGAGCCCACGCCCGGCTCGCTCTCGGCGTGCACC
>NZ_DAOQZV010000085.1:0-11753 GCF_035343835.1 Nostocoides sp.
TGTAGTCGACCTCGTCGGGGTCGCAGTTGGTGTCGAGGATCGCGATGACCGGCAGCCCGAGCTTGCGAGCCTCATCGACCGCGAGGTGCTCCTTCTTGGTGTCGACGATCCAGACCGCCGAGGGCACCTTGGACATCTCGCGCATGCCGCCGAGCGTCTTCTCCAGCTTCTCCTTCTCGCGCTGGAGGATGAGCAGCTCCTTCTTGGTGTAGCCGGACCCGGCCACCTCGCCGAAGTTGATCTGCTCGAGTTCCTTCAGCCGCGCCAGGCGCTTGCTGATGGTGTTGAAGTTGGTGAGCATGCCACCGAGCCAGCGGTGGTTGACATAGGGCATGCCGACGCGGGTCGCCTGCTCGGCGACCGGCTCCTGAGCCTGCTTCTTGGTGCCGACGAACAGGATCGTCCCGCCGTGGGCGACGGTCTCGCGAACGAACTCGTACGCGCTGTTGATGTAGGTGACCGACTGCTGCAGGTCGATGATGTAGATGCCATTGCGCTCGGTCATGATGAAGCGCTTCATCTTCGGGTTCCAGCGACGCGTCTGGTGCCCGAAGTGGACGCCGCTCTCTAGGAGCTGGCGCATGGTGACGACGGCCATGCCGTTGTCCTCCTCGTATGTCGTTGTGTCAGTTTCGTCGGCCGCGTTGACCCCCACGGATGGGCGCCTCAGCGGCCTGCCTGGTGCCTGCATACGCACCCCGCGTCACGCTCGCGCGTGAGGACTGAGGTGGTGCGCCCCGGGGCCCGATCCGAGGATCGATGCCCGGCGAGAAGGCACGCGAATTCGACCGGCGCAAACCGGTCGCGCCATAAGTGTACGCGCCGCTCTCCGAGCGCAGAAATCCGGGCCTGGGGTGGCGGGTCAGAGCCGGTCGCGGAGCCAGGCGAAGTCGGCTCGGTGATCTTCGGCGCCGCCGGGGGTCTCGCAGATGACCGGGGCGCCGGCGGCTCGCACCAGATCGACGAAGCCGTCCTGGTCGATAAGCCCACCGCCGAAGTTGGCGTGCCGGTCGGCGCCGGAGTCGAAGGTGTCGCGGCTGTCATTGGCGTGGACCAGGTCGATGCGGCCGGTGATGCCCTTGATCTTCTCGACGGCAGTGTCGAGTTCGATGCCGCCGGCCCAGGCATGACAGGTGTCGAGGCAGAAGCCGACGTGGTCGGCACCCTCGGCGCTGGAGATGGCGTCCCAGACGCCGGCGATCCGATCGAGGTGCCGGGCCATGGCGTTATCACCGCCGGCGGTGTTCTCGATCAGGAGCGGGATCTTGAGGTCAGTTGCCTCGATCGCCTTGCGCCAGTTGTCGAACCCGACAGCCGGGTCGATCGCCTTGTCGACATGGCCGCCATGGACGATCAAGCCCTTGGCGCCGATCTCGGCTGCGGCGTCCATGTGCTGCTGCAGCAGTTTGCGGCTAGGAATCCGGATGCGGTTGTTGGTCGTCGCGACATTGACGATGTAGGGCGCATGGACATAGAGGTCAACGCCCGCTGACTCGGCGTCGGCACGCAAACCGGCTGATCCGCCGGCGTAGGCGATGACCGGGCCCTTGTAGCTCTGCGGCGAGCCGAGGAAGAACTGCACGACACCGGTGCCACGGACGGCAGCCTCGGCGATCGGGTCCTCCTGCGGGACGTGGGCACCGATGGGGAGGGCGGCGGACGGCATACGTTCAGTATCACCGAGGGTCACCCGGTCGGCAGCAGGATGATGTCGACGGGCACGAGCAGGAAGACCGGATCTACGTAGTCCCACTCCCCTGAGGTTCCTTGACGAAGCGCGCCGACGTGGAGGCACACGCTCGGCAGGCAGTGGCCCAGGGCGGTGTCGAGGGTGCCGATCGGTTGGCCGCGGGCGACGACCTGACCACGACGCACGGCGGTGGTCAGCGGCTCGTAGGTGCTGCGCAGGCCGGTCGCGTGCTGGATGGTGACGGTGCCGCGCCCGGCGAGCACTCCGACGTGGGTGACGATGCCGTCATCGACGGCGTGCACCTCCTGCCCCGCAGAGCCGGCCAGGTCGACACCGCGGTGACCCGCGGCATACGGGGTGGGTGGCTTGGCGAAGGGATGCACGATCCGCGGCACCGGGACCAATGGCCACGACCAGGGTGTCGCCCCGGTGCGGCCCGCGACGCTCGCCGCGGATCGTGCATGCGGGGTCGCGTCATGGAGGGGAGAGGACGCGGCCACCGCGGTCGCTGCCCACCCGAGCGAGGCCCATCCGAAGAGCATCGAAACGATCAACCGGACGGTGGCGGTGGCGGGCGCGATAGTCATGAGTCCACCATGCCGATCGGGATTTCCGCTGGCCAGTACCCCTTGATTTCCTGTGGATCGTGCGACTGAGCAGGCAAAACCTGTGGATCGATGTCACCGATCGCGGGTGTTCGTGCCACGCTCGGACCATGAGCCGGCCACCCGGGCATCCCGCCCTTGCCCCGTTCGGGACCACCATCTTCGCGACCATGTCAGCCCTGGCGGTGCGGCACGACGCGATCAACCTCGGCCAGGGTTTCCCCGACACCGACGGTCCCGAGGTGATCCTCGCGGCTGCGAGGCAGGCGATCGCCGGGGGACGAAATCAGTACCCGCCCGGTCCGGGTGTCCCCGAGTTGTTGGCCGCCGTCGCGGCGCATCAGCAACGCTTCTACGGGCTCGACGTCGATCCGGGCAGTCAAGTCCTCGTCACGGTCGGCGCGACGGAGGCCATCTTCTCGACCATCCTCGCCCTGGTGCAGCCCGGCGATGAGGTCGTCACCTTCGAGCCCTATTACGACTCGTATGCCGCCTCCATCGCCCTCGCCGGTGGCGTGCGACGCACCTGCGTGCTGCGCTTCCCGGATTTCGCGGTGGACGAGACGTCCCTACGCGCGGCCTTCTCCGAGCGCACCCGGATGGTGCTCCTCAATACGCCGCACAATCCCACCGGCAAGGTGTTCACGCGCGCCGAGATCGAGTTCATCGCGCAGTTGGCGCGCGAGTACGACGCCTGGGTGGTCACCGACGAGGTCTATGAGCATCTGATCTTCGACGGCGCTGAGCACATTCCGATGGCGACACTGCCCGGCATGGCCGAGCGAACGTTGACGATCTCGTCGGCCGGCAAGACCTTCTCGACGACCGGATGGAAGGTCGGTTGGGTGAGCGGCCCGGCCGACGCGGTGGCCGCGATCCGTGCTGTCAAGCAGTTCGTGACCTATGTCGGCTCCGGCCCCTTCCAGCCGGCCGTCGCCACCGGCCTTGGGCTAGGAGATGACGTGTATGCCGGCCTCGGTCGCACGCTGCAGGCCAAGCGGGATCTGCTGGTCGCCGGCCTGCGGGAGGCCGGTCTCGCCGTCTCGGTGCCGCGCGGGACCTACTTCGTGATCGCCGACGCCGCATCGCTGGGAGCGCGGGATGCCTTGGAGTTCTGTCGTGAGCTACCCGAACGCGCCGGGGTCGTCGGCATCCCGGTCACGGTCTTTTGCGACGACCAGGATGCCGCCCGGACGCTGGTGCGCTTCGCCTTTTGCAAACGCGACGAGGTGTTGCGAGAGGCGTGCCGTCGTCTGGGGTCGCTGGCCAGCTGACCCGGCCCGGCCCGCCGCCCATGCGGCGCCTGCTCCCGCCCTGAACGCGGGAAAGAGCTCGGAGGGGATCGGTCAAGCGCCCTGCGGGTAGGGCCACGCGATGCAGCCCTGCAGGCCGAGGGTCTGCTGGACCATGATCGGCGCTCTGGCCCCAGGCCTCGGGCAGTTCTGGTGCGGGTGCCAGAGGCTGTGGCCAACCTCGTGGTTGATCACATAGACGCGGTAGAGGTCGAGGTCCTTGTAGTACTTGACGCCCTCGACCCAGCGACGCGCGTTGATCACCGCGCGGCCGTTGCGATTGCACGAGACCTCGCCCAGCGTTTGCAGTGGAGCACACAACTGATCGGTCAGTTGGGGGCTCGCCAGCGTCACCTTGATCTCGACGGGCTCCCCCGCTGCGAGCTGCGCCGGGCTGACCGCGACGAACCGAATGTGGTCCTCGGGCTCCCAGCCCCGCGCGTCCGAGAGGATCGAACGCACGTCTGCGGCAAAGGCTGCGGAGTCGACACCGAGACCGTTCTCGACTTGGACACTGAAGGTCACCTTGCGGCCGGCCCGGTCGGTGTCGGAACCCGGGATCGCGACGGCAGTGAGCGTGCCCGACGCGCTGTCCGGCACGCTGGTCGGTTCCGATCGAGCGCTGGCTGTCGGCTGCCCAGGCGTGGCGCCGCTCGCGGACGAGGACGCTCGTGGGCTCGCTGCGGCCGTGGCTTCCGGGAACACTCGGGCGGTGGACATGGCTGCGGACGTGGCACCCGCTGGAGCGTCGCTGCCAGCGAGCTTGACCACCAGCGCGACAAGTCCGATGGCGGCGAGGAACGCGATGGTCCGTCGTAGCCGATAGCGCCGTTCATCGCTCATTGGCCGGCCAAACCGTGGTTCCTGCGTGGGCGGCGTCCTCGAGGGCCGTTCATGCGCGCGGGTGGGCGCGGGCATACGTCTCCTTGAGGCGTTCGACGGAAACCTGGGTGTAGAGCTGGGTGGTCGCGAGCGACTTATGGCCGAGCAACTCCTGGACGGTGCGCAGGTCGGCTCCGCCGTCGAGCAGGTGGGTGGCCGCCGTATGCCGCAGCCCGTGCGGTGCGACCGAGGGTGCCCCGTCGGGGCGAGCGGTCGCCGTGCGGACGGCCGTCCGCACCTGCCGCTGGTCGATCCTGCCACCTCGGGCGCCGAGGAACAGGGCCGGTCCGCTCGCTGCGTTCATCAGTCGGGGCCGGGCCCGGGTCAGCCAGTCGCCGATGGCACGCTCAGCGGGCACGCCGAAGGGGACGATGCGCTCGCGGGCCCCTTTGCCGAGCACCGTGGCGGTGCGCGCCCCGAGATCGACGTCGTCGACATCCAGCGCGGCGAGCTCGCCCACGCGGATGCCGCTGGCGTAGAGCAGCTCGACCATGGCCAGGTCCCGCAGCGCGGCGGGATCCCCGTCGTCGGCCGCGACGGCCGCTGCGCTCAGGGCCTGCTCGGCCTGCTCCGGGGTCAGGATCTCGGGCAGGTCTCGACCCTTGCGCGCCGCGAGAAGTCGCACGGATGGGTCTTGACCTAGCCGCCCCGTGCGCACGGCCCAGGCGTAGAAGGTCCGCACCGACGCCGACCGACGAGCGATCGTGGCCCGGGAGGCGCCACCGCGGGCAAGCGCCCCGAGCCAACCACGCAGAGCGTTCAAATCCGCACCAGCGAGCCGGGCGCCGGGCGAACCGCAGCCGGCATCGTTGAGGTGGTCAAGGAGCGCCCGAGCATCCCCGAGATAGGCCCGGACCGTGTTGGCGGAGCGCCCGCGCTCGATGCCCAGATAGCGGCCGTATGCCGCCAGCAGGGCCTCGTCGTCGGTCACCGACCCACCTTTGCAAGAAGTCGTGGGGTGATCAAGGAGGCACGCACGCACGGCGGCGACTGATACCTGTGGGCTCTCGAGCCGCGGGCGTCATGATCGCAACCAGCGTTCGCCGCTGCGCCGAGCCAGACCAGCGAGTTCGAGCGGACCGAGGCTGGCCTGCACGGAGAGCACATCGAGCGCCGCCCGCTCGGCGAGCATCTCTACCGAGGCAGAGCGGCCCATTGGAAGGACCTGGAAGACCGCGCGCTGGGCCGGGCTCAGCGCGTCCTCGGGTCGCGGGGGCTCCCGGGGCCGCTCCACGGCATCGACTCCGAAGCCGCCGACCAGATCGGCGACCTCGGCCGCGTCGGTGACCAGGGTGGCCAGCTGGTCGCGGATCGCCTGGTGGCAGCCGCTGGACGGCATCGAGGTCACCGGCCCGGGCACGGCTCCGACCGGCCGGCCCAGGTCGGCCGCTCGGGCCGCTGTCTGCAGCGAGCCAGAACGTAACGCGGCCTCGATCACCACCGTCCCGCCCGTCATGGCAGCGATCAGCCGGTTGCGCTGCAGGAAACGCATCCGATAGGGCGCCGATCCGGGCGGGAGCTCGGTCACGACGGCCCCGGTTTGCGCGATTGTGGAGATCAGGCGAGCGTGTGCGGTGGGATAGACCCGGTCGATGCCGCAGGCGAGAACGGCGATCGTGACACCGTCGGCGGCGAGGACCCCAGCATGCGCGGCCGCATCGATGCCGAAGGCCGCGCCGGAGACGATCGTGAAGTGACGATCCACGAGCCCGCCCGCGATCTCTTGGGCGCGATCAAGCCCGTATGCCGTCGCCGCCCGCGCGCCCACCAGCGCCACGCTCCGTCGCAGGGCAGGCGCTAGGGCAACCGGGCCGAGCACCCACAGGCAGTGCGGGGGCATCTGAAGATCGAGCAGTCCCGGCGGCCAGTCGGGATCACTCGGGATCAGGATGCGCGCACCCAGCCGTTCGGCGATGAACGTGTCGTCCGCGTCCTCGGCTCGCTCCAGGCGGGCGGCGAGCCGGCTCGCGAGCGCTTTCGGATGTCCGGCGCGCAGGCCGGCGACGGCCTCCACGGGATCGCCGGTCTCGGCGAGCAATCGGTGAACGGCCGGGTCCTCGGGCTCGCTGATCCGGGCGAGGAGCACGCGGGCCGCTCGTTCGGCATCTGCCGAAGCCGAGCGTTCGAGGTCTGTCGGGGCGACCCGGTGGGCTGCCTGCGAGGTCATGCCGCCTCCTGCCCATTCGTGCGCAGCAGGAGCGCGATGCCCACATCGTCGGGGCCGGGCGACGACCGACCCGCCAGGTCTGCCTGGGTCCAGGCCACGCGCAGCACCCGGTCATAGCCGCGCAAGGTGAGCAGCCCGCGCTCCAGGGCACGATCGATGTCGCTGGTGACCGTGGGCGGCAGGCGCCACTTCCCGGTCCTCAGCACTCGGCCGGGAACCTGCGAGTTGATCCGCCATCCCTGGCCTTCGGGGGTGCGTGACCATCTCGCCTGAGCGGCTGCGCGCGCCGAGGCCACCCGCTCGGCCACTACTGCGGTGGCCTCTCCCCCAGTCGCCGCGCTGGCGGCCCGAGTCACCGCCGGGACGTGCACTTGCACGTCGACCCGGTCCAGCAACGGCCCGGCCAGCCGGGCGGCATACGAGCGTCGCCGCAGCGGCGAGCAGGTGCACCGGAGCGCCTTGCCGAAGCCCTGGCCGCACGGGCAGGGATTCGCGGCCAGCACGAGTTGGAAGTGCGCCGGATAGGTGACTGTCATCCGCGCACGCGCCACGGTGACCTCGCCCGATTCGAGGGGTTGTCGCAGGGACTGAAGCACTTCGGTGCGGAACTCCGGCGCCTCGTCGAGGAAGAGGACGCCGAGGTGGGCTGCGGAAACAGCGCCTGGACGGATCAGCCCGGAGCCGCCGCCGACCATGGCGGCGAGGGACGCGCCGTGGTGGGGCGCGACATACGGCGGCGTGGTGTCGAGCAGGGTCTCGGCATTGGCGTCGCCCTGGAGCGAGCGGATGGACAGGACGTCCATGGCGTCCTGGAGACCGAGCGGCGGCAAGAGGCCGACGAGCCGCTCGGCGAGCATGGTCTTGCCCGACCCGGGCGGTCCGGTGAGCAGCAGATGGTGCCCGCCTGCGGCCGCGACCTCGACCGCGACGCGAGCCTGCGCCTGCCCGGAGACATCCGCGAGATCCGGCACCGGGCGTGCGGCCGGGCCGACGCCGTCCGCGACCGAACCTGCCGGCCACCCCGCGGGGGCACCGAGTTCGCGATAGCGCTCGACGGCCTCGGTCAATGTCGCCACCGGATGGACGCGCACGCCGTCGACCAGCCGCGCCTCGGCCGCGTTGACCTCGGCCACCAGCACATCCTCGATGCCGGCCCGGGCGGCTGCGAGCACGGCCGGCAGCACACCCGGGATGCCGCGCACCGACCCGTCCAGGCCCAGCTCGCCCAGGTGGGCGACGCGGCGACAGGCCTGTTGCGGGATCGCGTCCAGCCCGGCCTGGATGGCGACGGCGATCGCCAGGTCGTAGCCGCTGCCGTTCTTGGGGACCGATGCTGGCGAGAGATTGACGACGATCTTCTGGCTGGGCAGCGTGAGTTTGCTCGACTCACAGGCCGCGCGGACCCGTTCATTGGCCTGACGACACGCCGCGTCGGGCAGGCCGCTGACAATCAAGCCCGGCAGGGCGCTGCTTAGGTGGGCCTCCACCCCCACCACCCGACCGCCGAGCCCGTGCAAGGCGATGCTCGTCGTCGCACCCAGCGTCATGGCGTCACTCCCACGACGTGCCGTACCCGGCTCGGCTCATCGGTGCCGACGAGTACACCGACGACGTCGAAACGAATGCCTTCCGGTCGCCACTGCTGATGCTCCTGCAACCAGGCCACGGCCAAAATGCGCAGGCGGCCGAGCTTGCGGTGCGTCACCGCCTCGATGGGGTAGCCGGCGCTCGTGCCCCGGCGCGCCTTGACCTCGACGACGACCAGATCGCGGCCGGCCCGCGCCACGATGTCGATCTCGCCGCGGGCGCACCGCCAGTTCCGGTCGAGGATCTCCATCCCCTGATCTCGCAGAAAGCGCGCCGCGACCCCTTCTCCGAAGGCGCCCAACGCGCGACGGTCATCCCCTGCCATCTCGATCCCCTTTCCGGGATCGAGCCTGCCGGTCGGGGGCGGCTATGTCAGCACGCCACGAAAACCCTGGGGATCGTGCATCTTAGAGCCCGGTCGAGCCTGTGGATGACCCGTTCCTCGCGACGGGAGCACGTCAAGCGCAGCTCAAAAACCGCCCTTGGGCACCTGAAGGTCCGATTTGGCCAGCTCTTCGACGTTAACGTCCTTGAAGGTGATGACCCGCACATTCTTGGCGAACCGCGCCGGCCGGTAGATATCCCACACCCAGGCGTCGCTCATCGTGACCTCGAAGAAGACCTCGGCGCCCTCGCCGCGCACCTTAACATCGACCCCGTTGGCGAGATAGAAGCGCCGTTCGGTCTCGACGACATAGGTGAACAGCCCCACGACATCGCGGTACTCGCGATAGAGCGCGAGCTCCATCTCGGTCTCGTACTTCTCCAGGTCTTCGCTGCTCATGCCAGTTCGCTTTCGTATGCGGCGAGGTATTCGCCGTCACTATCACCCAGGTCGTTCCCAGCGACGCCCGGCAACCGCCACGATCGCCGGTGCAGCGGGCACGGGCCACCGGCTGCGAGCGCGGCGAGGTGCTCGGGAGCGGCATACCCCTTGTTCTCCGCCCAGCCGTATGCCGTGTGCTCACGCGCGTACTCGACCATCATCGCGTCCCGGGTCACCTTCGCCAACACGCTGGCGGCGGCCACTGACGAACACTTCAGGTCCGCCTTGATCATCGTGGTCACCGGCGGGGTGGTCACGTCCGTGGTCAGTGCGAGCAGCCCGACTTCGGCGGGGTCGGTCAGCCAGTCGTGGTTGCCGTCCAGGATGACCAGATCGGGGGTCACCGCGATCTGAGCGAGCGCGCGCCGCCCCGCCAGCCGCAGGGCCGCGATGATCCCGATGGCGTCGATCTCCTCGGGCCAGGCGTGCCCCACGGCATACGCCCGGCTCCAGCGGTGGATGCGCGGGACGAGCGCATGACGCGCCGCGGGGGTGAGCAGTTTGGAGTCCTTGACCCCCTGCGGGGCGGTGCGGCACTCGATGTCGATGACGACCACGCCGACGGTCACCGGCCCGGCCAGCGCACCTCGGCCGACCTCGTCCATGCCGGCCAGCACGGCATACCCATCCCGCTGCAAGGCGCGTTCGACGCGCAGCGTGGGTTTGCGCGAGCGGCCACCGACCGGGCGGATCGTGCGACGCGGCATACCGGTGGTGGTCATGGCGCGGGGACGGCGGCGAAGGTGGAGCCGTAGTTGGACAGCCAGCCGGCGCGGCCGATCGGCCAGACCAGGACGAACGCCCGACCCGTCACCAGGCTCAGGTCCACCGACCCGTCGGAGCCATTGCCCGAGGCATCGTGCAGCCGAGAGTCGCTCGAGTGACCGCGATTGTCGCCCATCACCCAGATCTTGCCCGCGGGCACGGTGATATCGAAGACGATCTCGCTCGGCTTCTCGCCGGCCTTGACATAGGGCTCGTTGATCGCCTTGCCGTTGACGCTCAGCCGGCCCTGGGCGTCGCAACAGGTGACGTGATCACCGGGCAGCCCGATGACCCGCTTGATCAGGTGACCCTCCGCCGTGTCGGGCAGCAGACCCACGAAGGTCGCCGCCTTGACCAGCTCGTTGATCACCGGCCCCCGGTCCTTGGTGGGGGTCGGGGAGAGCCAGTTGCCCGGGTCCTCGAAGACCACGACATCGCCGCGATGCAGGCCGATCAGCCCCGGCACAAGCTTGTTGACGATGACCCGGTCGTTCTTGACGAGCGTGGACTCCATCGACTCCGAGGGGATGTAGAAAGCCTGCACCAGGAAGGTCTTGACGAGGAAGGAGAGGGCCAGCGCAATCGCGCCGACTACCACGAACTCCCGCACGGCCGCCGCCAGCGCCGCAGCTGGTCGGCGCCGTTCCTCCTCCTTCGACGCAGCCGGCTTCGCCGTGTCGCGCTCCCCCTGCAGCGCTTTGGTCGCCGGCACGCTCGGCATCGGATAGCGGGCGTCGGGGCCGGGCTGCGTCGCCGCCAGGCCCTTGCCGGCAGCCACGTCCTCTGCGCCGGCCGCGGTCTTTCCGGCCGCGTCGGCGTCGGCGGGGGGCTGACTCATTTCGTCGCTGCCGCGGGGATCTTCGCGAGCTCGGCGTCGCTGGCATACGAGCCGGTCGTGCCCATCCGCCCCAGGGGCCAGTAGCGGAAGACCGGCCGCCCGATCACATCGGTAACGGGCACCATCCCCCCGCCCGGGTCGCCGAGGTGGGCGCGGGAATCGGCGGAGTTGGAGCGGTTGTCGCCCATCATCCACAGCCGCCCGGCGGGCACGCGGACATCGAAGGGCTGCAGGCTGGGCTGCATGCCGCCGACCAGATAGGACTCGTTGATCACCGTGTCGTTGATGGTGATCTTGCCCTGCGCATCGCAGCAGACCACGTGATCTCCGGGCATGCCGATGACTCTCTTGACGTAGTCGCGCTCGTTCAGGTGCACCCCGAAGACGCTCGCCACGGCGGCAGCGGCCTTGCCGAAGGTGCCGGTGAACCGCTCAGGGGTGCCCGCCGCGAAGGTGTCGGTGCCGTTGAAGACGACGATGTCGCCTCGGGTGACGTCATTGCTCAGCTTGCTGACAACGACGCGATCACCGACTTCCAGGGTCGGGATCATCGAGCCCGACGGCACATAGAAGGACTGCGCGACGAAGTTGCGCAGGAGCGCCACGAGCACGAGCGCAAGGAGGAAATGCACCCACAGCGGCAGTTGCTGCTTGGTGCTCTTCGCGGTTCGCCGCGACGACCGCGTGACCGCGGGCGCGTCGGCTTCAGGCTCGGACGTCATAGGTGAGGCAGCCTAACGCGAGACCCTGACAGCCCGGTTGCGGGCGGTCAGGGTCTCGGGGGTCGAGTCGGCGTCAGTTGGCCGGGGTGTCGCGACGCTCGCGGATGCGCGCGGCCTTCCCGCGCAGACCACGCAGGTAGTAGAGCTTGGCGCGGCGCACATCGCCGCGGGTGACGACCTCGATCTTGTCGATGATCGGGGTGTGCAGCGGGAAGGTCCGCTCCACACCGACGCCGAAGGAGACCTTTCGGACGGTGAAGGTCTCGCCCACGCCGCCGCCGTGGCGACGGATGACCAGGCCCTGGAAGACCTGGATCCGGGAGCGGGTGCCTTCGATGACCTTCACGTGCACCTTGACGGTGTCACCGGCGCGGAAGGC